>JAFWWR010000115.1 GCA_017518025.1 Clostridia bacterium | reverse complement strand
GGGTAGCAAAACCCGTGTCGATCAGGTTCTGGAGGTTCACCCTTGCCGGATGGAGCAGACGGATGGATACGGATACACCCCGTTCCGCGTCCACAATCGGTTCCTTGAGAGCGGTGATTCTGGTGTTGTTTGGGAGGTGCCCCTGCGCCATGGGCGTCGCGTTGTCGATGATCATCCCTGAGTGGTGGAGCAGCCTCTTGATGATGTCCACCGCGTGCTGCGGACTCTGGAAGTGTTCGTCGAGCTTCACGATAGATCCGTCGAGCATGGTCAGGGCGATGTCGTCCCAGCCGTTGACGTTGATTTCCTCGAGATCCGGAGAACCGATGTAAGGTGTCAGGATGGAGTACTCGCACATCTCGCGGTAGATCAGGTCGATCACCTGCGCGGGAGTATATCCGTCTACCTTGAAGTCGTTGTCCCGGAGGAACTTGTCGATATACGCCTTCAGCTGCGGATTTTTGCTCTGGTCGATCAGCGCGGCGGCGTAATGCTGAGAAACATACTCCTGCGTCAGCCGGAGAAGAGACCAGAAGTCGATGCGTTTTGCCATCTCACACCACCTTCTCCACCAGAGCCCGGAACTTGGCGTTGAAATCCCTGTCCTTCACCCCCTGCCAGAGCTTGCCGTCCATCATCTGCTGTTTGACGGCACGGCAGTACGGCACAGAAAACCGAACATCCGCGATATGGGCGCGGGCTTCTTCAAGGGGCATATACAGCTCCCCGTCCGGTACGTTCAGTCCCTGAATCTGGCGATCCAGCTTGTAGACCGGATCGGCATAGAGGGCAAGCTGGGATGACAGCCAGCTGATGGATTTCAGCGTCGGCGCGGCAATGCGGATGACCTCGTCGGCGTATTTCACGGCATAGGCGGAGATCGGATTCGAGAGGCTGGACATACAATCCACAACGATGACCTGCGCGATGTCTGCGAGGGCTGCAAACAGCGCCCGTACCTTCATCTCGTCGAAACTCGGGTAGGTGTATCGGTTCTCCCCGTCCTTGAAACCGACTACGCCGAAGTTTTCCATCCCCCGGATCGACACGGTATGCAGGATCACATCGTCCTTCGTCACATCCGTTTTGGCAAGCACCGCGCCGATGGAGGAGAGATCGTCCCGTTTCGCGTTCGGGAAGAGCACGGGAAGCGTCGGTGTTTCCATGTCCGGGCAGACAAGCATCACGGTGCTGTTGTAGTTGTCGTAGATCGCCGCTGCAAGTTTCACGGCGAAGGTGGTTTTCCCGGAATCCGGCGCTCCCCAGACGGCAGTCACTTTAGCCAAGATACTCACCTTCCTTCTCTTCTTCTGCTTCCTTTTCGAGTAGTTCTTCGAGAACGTCCGCCTGTTCTTTCAGGTACTTCTTCGCCTGTTTCTCGTTGTCCCGGCAGACGAGAGCGGCGTGCATCTTCCCGTAGTTTTCATACTCGGCGAGAAGCCGGGCCTGATAGTCGGTGACGAGCAGCGTCAGCGTTGAGGGCAGTTCATAAGTCCCGTCCTCCTTCTGAACGAGTTCATCCTTGTCAAGACCCTCG
>JAFWWR010000114.1 GCA_017518025.1 Clostridia bacterium | reverse complement strand
GGAGCGCAACGGCGTCTACTACTACGACAGACGACCGAAGCTCGACCCGGAACGGATCCGGGCGATAAACTCCCGCAAAGCGGCGATCGAAGGCTGAAATAAGTAAAAAACGCCCGACGGCTTGTCGCCGTCGGGCGTTTTTTCGATCACAGATAACCGAAATCGGGCTCAGGGATGCTCTTGTATTCCTCCGTCGATTTGATAAGTCCGACGATGGCGTTCATGAGCCCCTGCATTATCCTTCCCTCTTCCGCGACTTTGGCTTGGGAGACCTCTTTCCACGTCACCGTTTTCGTCTTACCGCCGCTCTTTACTGTCAAAACGTACGTGGATGCGGGAGTGGTCATGACGTGCGGGTCGTTCTCTATCTCGTCGGGGAGGAGGAAGAAGCCCGAATTCTCGATGATCTTTTTGATCTCCTCTCTCATTTCGGCGGAAAGGATCATTTCCGTGCTGTACCGGTCTTCTGCCGTTATGTCGCGGATGCTGACAAGACGGCCCGTCTCGCTGTCGTAGGAGCCGCCGAAGCCCCACTCGATGTAAAACTCGAAATCGTCGTCGAGCGTGACTTTTTCCTTCTCTTTTCCGTCTCTTTTCGCGCCGCAGGACGCGAGAACGGTGAGCGCCATGACTGCGACGAGAACGAGCGCCGATATTTTCAGAAACAGTTTCATTATAACCTCCTTCGGCCGCGGCTGCTTGCCTTCTACCTATTATATCGCAAAATATGGCGTTTGGTTTCACTTTTTTCGATATTTTTTTCACTTCCTCCCGAAATCCGCTTTTTGTTCTTGCAATACGGCGGCAAATCAAGTATAATTGACGTGAAATAACCGAAAGGGGAACAAACTTTATGAAACTGACATTCATGGGTGCGGGAAGCACCGTTTTCGCGCGCAACGTGGTGGGCGACACCATGATGGCGGAGCCGTTCCACGATATGGAAGTGGCTCTGTACGACATCGACGGGCAGCGGCTCGAGGAGTCCTACACCATAATCTCCGCCATGAACGACACCGTCAACGAGGGACGCGCCACCATCAAAAAATATCTCGGAGTTGAGCAGCGCCGGGAGGCGCTCCGCGGAGCCGATTTCGTGGTCAACGCCATCCAGGTGGGCCTTTACGACCCCTGCACCATCATAGATTTCGAAGTGCCTAAGAAGTACGGTCTCCGTCAGACCATCGGCGATACCCTGGGTATCGGCGGAATCTTCAGAGGTCTCCGCACCATCCACGTGCTGAAGGGCTTTGCCGAGGATATGGAGGCGGTCTGTCCCAACGCGTGGTTCCTGAACTACACGAACCCCATGGCTATCCTCTCCGGCTTCATGCAGAGATTCACGAAGGTCAAGACCGTGGGCCTCTGCCACAGCGTGCAGGTATGCTCCGAGGATCTCCTTGAGCAGCTCGGCATGGAGGACAAGCTGGAAGGCAGATACGAGAAGATCGCCGGAATCAACCACATGGGCTGGCTGCTGGAGATCCACGACAGGGACGGCAACGACCTCTATCCCGAGATCAGACGGCGCGCCAAGGAAAAGAACGCCACCGAGAAGCACGGGAACATGGTCCGCTTCGACTACATCGACAAGTTCGGCTACTACTGCACCGAGAGCAGCGAGCACAACTCCGAGTACAATCCGTTCTATATCAAGCCGGGCAGGCAGGATCTGATCGAGAAGTTCAACATTCCGCTTGACGAGTATCCGCGCCGCTGTATCGCGCAGATCGAGGGCTGGAAGAAGGAATACGCGGACATTCTGGCGGGGGGCAAGGTCACTCACGAGAGGTCGAGAGAATACGCCTCCCACATCATGGAAGCCATCGTCACGGGGAACACCTACCGCATCGGCGGCAACGTGCTGAACCGCGGCATGATCACCAACCTGCCCTATGAGGCGTGCGTGGAGGTCCCCTGCGTGGTGGACAAGAACGGCATCACCCCGACGTACGTGGGTGCGCTTCCGCTGCAGCTGGCGGCGATGAACTCGTCGAACATCTATCCTCAGATGCTGACCATCGAGGCGGCGGTCACCGGCGACAAGCAGAAGATCTATCAGGCGGCGCTGATGGAGCCCCACACGGCGGCGGAGCTCTCCACCGACGAGATCGTCTCCCTCTGCAACGACCTGATCGAAGCCCACGAGGGCGCCGGATTCCCCGTTCTGTAAAGCGAGATTTACACTTCCCCGCGGCGAAAGCCGCGGGGATCTTTTTGTTGAAAGGTTTAATGAACAAAAAACGTGTGAATAATATAGTTTTACCAAAACAGCAGGTATCTCACTCAACGCCTGAAAAAAAATCCAGGAAATTTTTGAAAAAGGTATTGACACGGGTCGGGGAATGGTGTACTATTGTATTAGAACGATAATACAGTCAAGGAGGAGGTAAATTGAAAAAATGGGTTTTCGACATTGACAAGCCCATATTCAGGCAGATAAGCGATCGTCTCCGGGACGAGATCGCCGCCGGCAGGTACCTGCCGGGGGAGAAGTTCCCTTCCGTGAGGGATCTCGCCATGGCGATCGGCGTCAACCCCAACACCGTCCAGCGCGCCCTCGCCTCCCTTGAGGACGACGGCATCCTGGTCAGCCGGCGGGGCGACGGACGGTACGTCTCCGACGACGCGGAGCTGAAAGGACGGCTTCTCGACGCAAGGGTCAAGCGATCCTGCGCGGATTTCGCCCTCTCCTTGAGGGATCTGGGGCTCTCGGACGACGAGATCGTCTCCGCCCTCAAAAACACGCTTGAAAACGGACTTGACGTGATCAATTCAGACGAAAGGACATGATGAAAATGGAAAGCAAGGTCATTCTCGAGTGCCGCGGCCTGACAAAAACGTACGGCCACGCGACGGCGCTCAACGACGTAAACATCAAGCTGCTCAGCGGACGGATCGTCGGGCTCCTCGGTCCCAACGGAAGCGGCAAAACCACTCTTATCAAGCTGGCGAACGGACTTCTCACTCCCACCTCGGGAGAGATACTCATAGACGGCCACAACCCGGGTCCCGAGACGAAAAAGGTCGTCTCGTATCTGCCCGACCGGGACTTCCTCGCCGGGTGGATGACCGTGGAGCAGGCCCTCAGATATTCCGAGGATTTCTTCGAGGATTTCCGCACCGACGCGGCGAAGGAAATGGTCGGACGGCTGGGGATCGGCCTCGGGCAGAAGATCAAGACCCTCTCCAAGGGCAACCGCGAGAAGGTGGCGCTGATCGTCTGCATGGCGAGAGCGGCGAAACTGTACCTGCTTGACGAGCCCATCGCGGGCGTGGACCCCGCCACGAGAGACTACATCCTGCAGACGATCCTCTCCAACTACGCGGAGGACTCCACCGTGGTCATCTCGACTCACCTTATCGCGGACGTGGAGCCCGTTCTGAACGACGTTATCTTCATCAAGAACGGCATGATCGAGATGTACAGAAGCGCGGACGAGATCCGCGAGACGGAGAACATGAGCGTGGACGCTCTGTTCAGGGAGGTATACAAATGGTAAAGAAACTATATAAGCATGAATTTCTCTCCCTGCTGAGATGGCTCATCCCGGTGGATCTCGGTTGTCTCCTCATGGCGGCCATCAGCCGTCTTGCTCTGTTCCTCGGCGACAGCACGCCGGAAAGGATCATCAAATCGCTGACGGGCGTATTCTTCGGGCTGTCCGTGTTCGCCATGTTCATCATCGGCTACGTGGTGGTGATCCGCCGGTTCTACACCAATCTGCTGAAAAACGAGGGCTACTTCACCCACACCATCCCGGTGAAAACGTCCACCCACATCAACTGCAAGATAATCTGCGGGCTTCTGTTCATCATCGTGAACTTTATCGTGGCGATCCTTTCCCTGCTCATCATAGGCGCGGGAACGGGGATCTGGCCGCAGATCTGGGACGCGTTCAAGAAGGCCATGAAGCTCGCGGCGGACAGCGCGGGCGCAGTCAACTTCACGGTCTACGTTATCGAAACCGTACTTATTATGCTGTTCGGTCTTCTTCTCTTCCTGCAGCAGGTCTACGCCTCCATGGCTATGGGCCAGCGGATGAAGAGCAAGGCCGGCGGCGCGGTCCTGTGGTACTTCATCTTCTACGTGATCATGCAGGTCTCGAACTCTTTCCTGATAATCGGTGAGAACGCCGTTGTCACGAGTACCGGCCTCAGACCGGTGGAGTTGACCCACACGATGCTGGGGATCTCCCTCGGGGTGCAGATCATCTGGAACGTGATCTACTACGTCATCACGAGAGTTCAGCTGTCAAGGCATCTGAATCTGGAATGATACCGGGGTGCGCGATATGAAAAATGGAATGATAAAGTTTCTCACCGTCGTGATAGCGTCGGCTCTCCTGCTTACCTCCTGCGCATTCATCCCGTATGATTTGAGGAAACAATATCTTCAGTACGATCACATAAAATACGACGGCGTTGATTACTACTATCTGCGCACAGACGTCGACGTCCCCGACGAGTACTCCCTTTTCGGTGACAAAGTACGGGTTCAGATCGTGGATAAAAACGGGAAACCGTATGACAAGGACAAATATGAAGACGCATATTTGTACATCGGTGACGAGGACGCCGTATTCATTTACTTCGGCAGCGCCCCATTTACCAGAGACAGATCTCTGGCTCTAGAAACGGACGGCCCAGACGAATGAAACGGACCGTCTTCTGACAAAGGTCCCAACACAAAAACAGGCTGACAAAATCAGCCTGTTTTATGTTTCTGAATTTTTGTTCATCATGGGTGCGCGGTGGTCGGTATCCCGTCCCTCGAGGAACCGCATGAAGTTCTCCCGGTATATCTTTTCCCTCTGCTCCTCCGTCACCCCCACCTCGTCGTAGATCCCGTTGTCCCTTCCGATCCAGC
>JAFWWR010000011.1 GCA_017518025.1 Clostridia bacterium | reverse complement strand
GGCGATGCAGTACCCCACGCGCCCGCCCGCCAGGGAGCGGGACTTGGAAAAGGTGCGGACCACGACGAGATTTTCGTACTTTTTCGTCAGGGAAACGCAGTTTCCCGAGGCGAAGTCCGCGTACGCCTCGTCGATCACGACCACACGCCCCGGATCGGCGCGAAGTATTCGCTCCACCGCCGCCTCGCCGAGGCGGACGCCCGTGGGGGCGTTGGGATCGGGGATCACCACCGCGCGGGAGGTGTTCTCGTAGTCCGCGGAGTCCACCGTAAAATCGTCCTTCAGGGGGAACGTCTCGCAGGGGATGGCGTAGAGATCCGCCCAGACCTTGTAGAAGCCGTAGGTCACGTCCGGGAAGGCGGCGCCGCGGTCGGTGAAGAACGCGCGGAAGCACCAGTCCAGTATCTCGTCGGAGCCGGCGCCCACCGTCACCATATCCTCCGTCACGCCGTGGCATGCCGCCAGGGCCCGCCGCAGGGACAGGTACTCCGGGTCGGGGTAGAGGTTAAGGTCGCCGACGCACTCCGTCACCGCCTTCGATACGGCGGGGGAAGGCGGGAAGGGCGACTCGTTGGTGTTGAGCTTCAGATACTTTCTGTCCCGGGGCTGCTCACCCGGCACGTACGCCTTGAGCGAGCGGTATTTTTCGCTGAGAAAGATGCTCATTTTTCATTAATCTCCTTTTTTCCTCTGGAGAGGGCTGACCGGGCGTGCGCCTCGAGCCCCTCCGCCCGGGCGAAGGCGGCGATGTCGTCCGCCTCTTTTGCGAGAGCGTCCGCGGTGAAGTAGGTGAACTGGGTCTTCTTGATGAAATCGTCCACGGAGAGGGGGCTGGAAAACCTCGCGGTCCCGCTTGTGGGGAGGGTGTGGTTCGGCCCCGCCAGGTAGTCGCCCAGCGCCTCGGGGCAGTTGCGCCCCAGGAACACGCTGCCGGCGTTCTTGACGCTCTCGAGGAAGTCGAAAGGCGAGTCTACGCAGAGCTCCAGATGCTCCGGCGCGATCTCGTTTGCGAGAGCCACGCAGGAGGGGATATCGGGCAGGATCACGATCCTGCCGTTGTTGTCGACGGATTCCCGGGCGATGTCACGCCGCGGGAGGGCGGGGATCTGCCGCTCCAGCTCGTCCCGCACCGCTGCCGCCAGCTCCTCGCTGTCGGTCAGCAGGATCGCCGTCGCCATTCTGTCGTGCTCCGCCTGGGAGAGCAGGTCGGCGGCGAGGATCGCGGGGTCGGACTTCCCGTCGGCGATGACGAGGATCTCGCTGGGTCCGGCGATCATGTCGATGGCGACCCTGCCGAACACCTGCCTTTTCGCCTCGGCGACGTACGCGTTGCCGGGGCCCACGATCTTGTCTACCTTCGGCACGGTCTCCGTGCCGTATGCCAGCGCCGCCACCGCCTGGGCGCCGCCGACGCGGAACACGCGATCGACGCCGGCGATCTTCGCCGCAGCGAGGATAACGGAGCTTACGGTCCCTCCCGCGGAGGGCGGCGAGACCATGACGATCTCGGAGCATCCGGCGATCTTCGCCGGGATGCAGTTCATGAGCACCGACGAGGGATAGGCCGCCGTGCCGCCCGGCACGTAGAGGCCCACCTTTTCGATGGGGGTGATCTTCTGCCCCAGCACGACGCCGTCCCTGTCCCTGATCTCGAAGGGCTGACGGACCTGGCGGCTGTGGAAGGCGCGGATGGCCTCCGCCGCCTTTTTCATGACCCGAACGAGCTCCGGCGGGCATTTTTCCGCCGCTTCGTCGATCTCCCGGCGGGGGACCTCCACCGAGTCGAGCTCCGCCCTGTCGAATTTTCTTGCCAGGTCGATCAGCGCCGCGTCGCCTCTCTCGCGGACGTCGGCGATGATGGCGGAGACGGCGTCTCTTATCCCGTCGTTTCTCGCCTCGACGGCTTCGTCGCGGCGGAGCGCCTCGGCGGGGTCTCTGTATATCTTTATCATTTTTTGGTCTCCTCCGCTTTTTTCTCCGCCGCCCGGCGGACTTTTTCCTCCATCTCGCGGATGGCGGCGCTTTTGAACTTGTAGCTCACTTTGTTCGATATGAGCCGCGCCGAGATCCCGACCACCGTCTCAAAGGGCACGAGTCCGTTCTCGGCAAGGGTCTTTCCCGTCTCCACGATGTCCACGATGACGTCGGACAGCCCCAGCAGAGGGGCGATCTCGATGGAGCCGTTCAGCTTTATTATATCTATCTCCCGGCTCCGGGAGGCGTAGTACTCCCGGGCGATGACCGGGAACTTGGTCGCCACCCGCAGGGGCCGGGACGTGTCGTCGACGAAGCCCTCCTTCGCCGCCACAGCCATCCGGCACTTGCCCAGCATCAGGTCGCAGAGCTCGTACACGTCGGGGCGGCTCTCGAGAAGGACGTCCTTGCCCGCCACGCCCACGTCGGCGACTCCGCGCTCCACGTAGATGGGCACGTCGGAGGGCTTGACCCAGAAATAGCGCACTCCCGCCTCTTCGTTCTCGAAGAGAAGGCGGCGGCCCGGGTCCATCACCGCGGGGCAGTCGTACCCCGCCGACTCGAAGAGGGAGTAGACCTTCTCCCCCAGTCTCCCCTTGGGGAGAGCCACGTTTATCATATCGTTCATCATTTTACCTCCGGGTCGTCGAAGACGAGAGTCGCGCCGCGGCCCCCTCCGGCGTATTCCAGCAGATCGGTGTATACCGCGAAGCCGATGCCTCCGTGGGCGGCACCGTACTCGGGGAGCAGACCTCCGTACCTGCCGCCGGAGAGGACGGACCGCGGGATGCCGTCGATGTAGCCGCGGAACACCGCGCCGGTGTAGTACTTCATATCCCCCGCCGCCGAAAAGTCGAAGCGGATCATCCTGCGGAGCCCGTCGGGCAGGGAGGCGACGACGGCGTAAAGTTCCTCCAGCGCCGGAGCGCATCCGGGGACGTCTCCCGCGGCGGAATAAAGCTCGTCGCGGACGTCCGCCGGGGTGCCGTACAGAGTGGCGAGACGGCACAGCTTTTCCGCGCCGGCGGCGGAGATGCCCGCCCCTGTGGCGGCACGCATGAGCTCGCCCGCGTTCTTGTCGCCCATAAGGGACGCCACGGCGCCGCGCACGGCCTCCCCGACTCCCTCGGCGTCGAGGATGGCGGAGACCACGCCCACGTGGCTCAGATCCAGCACCGCGCTCTTCCCCGCCCGGAGCAGGTCGAGGGAGCGGCACGCCAGTTCCACCGCCTCGCAAACGGCGGCGGTATCCACTTCGCCCACCCGCTCGAGGCCGGTCTGGGTTATCTCGCGGAAGCCGTTGCCGTCGCCGGAGTCGCGGAACACGGACTCGTTGTAGTAGACCTTCTGCGGCCCGTCGCCGGAGGCGCCCACGTTCTTCACGATGGACAGGGTGATGTCGGGCTTCAGCGCCATAAGGCGGCCCGTGCTGTCCGTGAAGGTCAGCACGTTCTCCGACATGAGAAAGGATTTGCACGAGGCGTAAAAATCGTATTCCTCGAATTTATTGACTTTGAACCGCCCGTATCCGCAGCTTTCGTACAGACTTCTGAGCGAGAACACCGCCGCCTCGGCGGAGGTGAGCCGGACTTCACGCGAAAGATCCATTTTATGTCTCCTTTTCCGGGCGTCGCCCGGGTAATTCTCCGTTGATGCGAACATTTTACCACTTTAGCACGGTAAAGTCAACGGATTTTTCAATTTTTTACGATTTGCAGTACATCTTTCCCGCAAAGTGTTGAACGATTATGGAAAATGATGTATAATTAGACCACGGGAGGCCGTTTTTCAGCCGCGTGAGGCGGCGGGAGCGGGTCTCCATAAAGATGAAAGGATGATTTGACATGGGATTTTTCGATAGTCTGAAAAAGATATTCAACGGAGGAGGAACGAACGTGGTCACCGGCTCGAACAAGAGCTTCGACATCACCTTCCCGAACATGCCCGCGGACCTCGAATCGTTCAAGGCGCTGCCCCAGGCGTCTCTCGTCTCGCCCTATGACACGGCGGCGCTGACGGTGGTGGCGCTGAGCTTCTACCCGAAGGACCGGGAGCTGTGCTACGCGGCGCTTGATATCCTGCGCGGGCCGAGACCGCTCAGCGGAGTCGACAAGCAGTTCATCAACGACCGTTTTATGGACGGGAAGGAATACCTCATGAGGTCGTACTTCAACGGCGCCACGCCGCAGAACGACTACGCCCCGTCGGAGCCGTACACCGTGACGGTGAGCGAGAATCCGTACTCCCGGGACAACGCCGGGTATCTTAAGCTGTTCATCCGCTCCGGCGGCGCCGATTCCGCCAGATACGTACAGCTGAGGAACGCCAAGGACGGCAAATGGTACCTGTGGGAGCAGTTCCTGCTCTCCGACGTCCGCCCGCCGGAGTCCACCAATCCCTGGGCCTGAAAACCGCGCAGCGGTTTTCATCGCCGCGGCGTCCGCGGCATATCACCGCGAGCGAAGCGATACGACATCACGACATCACTTCGCAGCGCAGCGAAGAAACATCACTTTGCGGCCTCGCCGCAAAACATCACTTTCCTGCCTAAGCGAAAAAAAGCACTTGCGCCTCGCTTCCGCGAGGCGCATTTTTTTGAGTTATATTGCCGCCTTGGGGCGGAGTTATATTCCGCCTTGGGGCGGAGTTATATTCCGCCTTGGGGCGGAGTTATATTGCCGCCTTGCGGCGGCAGTTATATTCCGCCTTGGGGCGGAGTTATATTCTGCCTTACGGCAGAGTTATATTGCCGCCTTGGGGCGGCAGTTATATTCCGCCTTGGGGCGGCAGTTATATTCCGCCTTGCGGCGGTTTTTTCTTTTATTCTTTTACCGGATCCGAGTCCGTGGGATTCACGTGCTCGAAGGACGTTTTGTCCTTGTGCGGGATGGGTTTCCAGCCCAGATGACGGGAGAGGAGCGCCTGAACGTCGATCGGGATCTGGATCAGCAGGAACAGAGGCCATGCCAGGGTGATGAGTACCTTCATCCCGAAACTGACGCCCTTGATGCGCCGTCTCTCGATGATGAAGATCAGCACGGCGATGAGCGCCGTGAAGATAAAGCTGATCACCGTGGACCTCAGCCAGGTGAACAGCAACCCGTCCGAGAGCCAGAACGACTGCCAGAATCCCGCCTTGTCGCCGACGAAGACACTGCGGTAGGTGAGGGACCTGTCCACCAGCGGAGCCGTCACCGTCAGGATGAACTGCAGGATCTGCAGCAGCAGCATGAACAGCGGCGCCGGAGTGGTATTCACCATTATGTCGTAGACGGAGCCGCGGTGGCACGTGCCTTTTCTGAACACGTTGGTCACCAGGTCCCGGAATCTTGCGTAGAACACCAGCAGGTGGCCGCGGGACCATCTGACCCTCTGCCGCCACATGATGTGGAGGGTGGTGGGCTGTTCGTCATAGAAGACAGCGTCGTCGCAGTAGCGGATGTTGTTGAAATGGAGGATCTGGTCCGCGGTGAACTCCCAGTCCTCGGTAAGCGACACGTAGGGCCACCCGTCCTTTACCACCTTGGAGTTGACGAGATACCCCGTGCCCTGGACGCGGGTGGAGCATCCGAGCACCGTCCTGCCGCGGCTCTCGAGGCGGCATCCCACGGCGAAATACATACCGTAGAGGCCGGAGATGAGATTGGTCCCGAAGTTCTTTGAGTTCCTGTACGAGGTGATGACCGACTCTCTGTTG
>JAFWWR010000010.1 GCA_017518025.1 Clostridia bacterium | reverse complement strand
GTCGTGATCGACGAGGCGTACGCGGACTTCGCCTCGGGAAACTGCGTTTCCCTGACGAAAAAGTACGAAAATCTCGTCGTGGTCCGCACCTTTTCCAAGTCCCGCTCCCTGGCGGGCGGGCGCGTGGGGTACTGCATCGCCTCCCCGGAGCTTATCCGGGATATCGACCTGCTGCGGTTCTCGTCCAATCCCTACAATCTGAGCCGCATGGCTGTGGCCGCCGCGGAGGCGGCGCTCTCGGACGGCGCGTACTTCGAGGGAAACGTGAAAAAAATATGCGCCACCCGGGAGAAAACGAAGGCGGATCTAAGAAAGATCGGCTTTGAGGTCACCGATTCCGAGGCGAATTTCCTCTTCATCCGCCTGCCGGGCTCCTCCGGCGCGGCGATCGACGCGGAACTGAGGCGTCGGGGGATCCTGGTCCGCCGTTTCGACGGGCCGAGGACAGGCGACTTCCTCCGGGTCACCGTGGGAGAGGCCGCCGACATGGAAAGATTCGCCGCCGAGATCGCGGACGCCGCGAAAACGGTTGCGGAATTCGAAAAATTGGTGTAAAATCTAACCTGAGAGAAAAAACCGACCAAATGCCGGCGAAAAACGCCGGCGGAACGGAGATTTATATGAGAAAATCGGAGATCTGGAGAAAAACGGGAGAGACGGATATAAATCTGTCCCTGGACCTTGACGGCGAGGGCTCCTCGTCGGTCGACACGGGATGCGGCTTCCTCGACCACATGCTGACTCTGTTTTCCGTCCACGGCGGATTCGACCTTGAGGTGAAATGCGCCGGAGACGTGAACGTGGACTACCACCACACCGTGGAGGACGTGGGCATCTGCCTCGGCAGAGCCGTCGCCCAGGCGGCGGGGGACAAGAGGGGCATCACAAGATACGCCTCCGTCACCCTCCCCATGGACGAGGCGCTGGTAATGTGCGCCGCCGACGTATCGGGTCGCGCCGTGCTCCGCTACAACGTGCCGTTCCCCACGGAGAAGGTAGGCGACTTCGACACCGAGCTGGTGCGGGAGTTCTGGGCGGCGTTCGTGAGAGAATCCTCCGTTACGCTCCACTTCGTCCTGCTGGACGGCGAGAACTCGCACCACGTGGCAGAGGCGGCCTTCAAGGCGGCGGCGCGGACCCTCAGGGCGGCGCTGTCCCCCGACGAGAGATTCGGCGACCGGATCCCGTCCAGCAAGGGGACCCTCTGACATGGTGACGATCATCGACTACGGCGTGGGGAACCTGTTTTCCCTGGTCTCGTCCTTCGCCTATATCGGCGAGGAGACAAAGATCGAGTCCGATCCGGACGCGGTGCGCCGCGCGGAAAAACTCGTCCTGCCCGGAGTGGGCGCCTTCGGCGACGCGGCGGAAAAGCTCCGCGCGACCGGGCTCGGCGAGGCGGTGACGGAAGCCGCAGGGCGCGGCGCGCCTCTGCTGGGGATCTGTCTCGGGATGCAGCTTCTGTTTGAAAAATCATATGAGTACGGCGAGCACCGGGGCCTCGGCCTCATTAAAGGGGAGATACGCCCCATCGCGGACGTGATCCCGGAGGGGTACCTGATCCCCCACATGGGCTGGAACGACCTTGTCCTTACCGGCCTCGGCGAGAGGTGTCCCATATTTAAGAACACGAAGACCGGCGACCACGTCTACTTCGTCCACTCGTTCTACGCCGCGGGATGCGAGAGCAACGTCGCCGCCACGGCGGAATACGGCGCGCCGCTGACCGCGGCGGTCATGAGCGACGGCGAAAACGTGTTCGGGACGCAGTTCCACCCGGAAAAAAGCGGCGACGTCGGGCTCGGGATGCTCCGCGCCTTCGCGGAGCTCTAAATCACAGAGATCGGAGACGAAACAATGATACTTTTACCCGCCATAGATCTCATCGGCGGCAAAGTCGTTCGGCTCACCCGGGGCGACTACGCCCGGGCCACCGTTTACGGCGACGATCCCCTCGCCGCGGCACTCTCCTTCCGCGACGCGGGGGCGGAGCACCTTCACGTGGTGGACCTGGAGGGCGCCCGGGACGGAGGCAGACCGAACGAGGCGGTTATACGCCGCCTTATCGCGGAGTCGGGCCTTTCCGTGGAGGTGGGCGGCGGCGTCCGCGACCGTGAGGCGGCGGAGGCGTACCTCTCGGCGGGAGCCGCGAGGGTGATCCTCGGCACCGCCGCGGCGGAAAACGCGGATCTCGTAAGGGAGCTCTGTGAAGAGTTCGGAGAGCGGATCGCCGTGGGCGCGGACGCCCGGGACGGCGTCATCGCCACACGCGGCTGGACCGAGACCTCAGGCGAGGATCTATTCTCCTTCTGCCGCAGGATGGAGTCCCTGGGCGTCGGAACGCTGATATGCACCGATATTTCAAAGGACGGCGTCCTCTCCGGCACGAACGTGGAACTGTACCGCAAACTGACCGGCGCGCTCGACGCCAACGTCATCGCCTCGGGAGGGGTGTCGTCTCTCGACGACGTGCGCGCCTTGATGAGCGCCGGCGTGTTCGGCGCGATCCTGGGCCGCGCCCTCTACACCGGAGCGCTGTCCCTCAAAGAAGCGGTAAAAACCGTAAAGGAGTAAACCCCCGTCATGAAGAAAAAAAGGATAATCCCGTGTCTTGACGTGCGCGACGGCCGCGTGGTCAAGGGCGTGAATTTCAAGAATCTCGGCGACGTGGACTCCCCCGTCTCCCTGGCGGCGAAATACAGCGACGCCGGCGCGGACGAGCTGGTGTTCTACGACATCACCGCCTCCGCGGAGGGGAGAAAGATATTCACGGACATCCTCGCCGAGGCGGCGCGGAACGTGTTCATCCCGCTGACGGTAGGCGGCGGCATCTCGTCCCTCTCCGACTTCGAGCGGGTGCTGAACTGCGGCGCCGACAAGGTCAGCGTCAACTCCGGCGCCATCCGGGATCCGTCGCTGATCCCCGAGGCGGCAAAAAGATACGGCGACCAGTGCGTGGTCATCTCCGCCGACGTGAAGCGCGTCGGGGACGGCTACCGGGTGTTCGCCAAGGGCGGCCGGGAAGACACGGGCCTCGAGGCGATCGAATGGATCAGGCGGTGCGTCGGCTCCGGAGCCGGCGAAGTGGTGGTGAACAGCATGGACGCGGACGGCGTGAAGGGCGGCTTCGACCTGCCCCTGCTCACGTTGGTGTGCGGCGCGGTCAGCGTGCCGGTGATCGCCTCCGGCGGCGCTGGCACGGTGCAGCACTTCATCGACCTGTTCCGAAAAGTGCCCGACGTTGACGCGGGGCTCGCCGCGTCGGTCTTCCACTTCGGCGAGATAGAGATACGCGACCTGAAACGCGACCTTTCCGCGGCGGGCGTCCCCGTGCGGATATAAAATCGGAGGTTATTATGGGAAAAGTAACGATAGACGATATAAAATTCGACGAGCGGGGACTGGTGCCGGCGATAGTCGTCGACAACGAGACCCGGGAGGTGCTGACTCTTGCGTACATGAACCGGGAGTCCCTTGAGATAACGGTAAACGAGGGGCGGACCTGCTTCTGGTCCCGCTCCCGGGGCGAGCTGTGGCGCAAGGGCGAGACCTCCGGCAACGTCCAGCACGTGGCGCGGATCGTCGCGGACTGCGACCGGGACGCGCTGGTCGTGGTGGTAAAGAAAGACGGCCCCGCCTGCCATCTGGGGACGGACTCCTGCTTCACGAACGATCTCTTTATCTCGGATACGGTGCCGGATTTCACCGTGAGCGGACTTATGGACCTGATCCGGGACCGCCGGGTCAACAGAAAAGAGGGCTCCTACACCACGTATCTCTTCGACAAGGGGCTGGACAAGATACTGAAAAAGGTGGGCGAGGAGTCCACGGAAGTGATCATCGCCGCCAAGGCGGAGGACAAAAAGGAGACCGTCTATGAGATCGCGGATCTAATGTACCACGTGATGGTCCTCATGTGCGAGGCGGGGATCTCCCCGGAGGACGTGATCCGGGAGCTCAGCTCACGCCACGTGATCGATCACAAGGTGAAGCAGGAAAAGATGACCTGAGAAAGGACCCTTTTGCGATGACCTTTTATGAAGTATCGTGTTTCTTTCTGATATACGCGTTCCTCGGATGGTGCCTCGAGGTGGTCTACGCCGCCGTGAGCCGGGGCGAATTCGTGAACCGCGGGATGCTGAACGGTCCCGTTTGCCCGATCTACGGCTTCGGCTTCGTTTTCGTGATCTTCTGTCTCTCGCCGGTGGCGGACAATCTGCTTCTTCTATACGTTCTGTCCGCGCTGCTGACCACTGTTATCGAACTTGCGGGCGGTTTCGTCCTTGAGAAGGCCTTCGGGATAAGATGGTGGGACTACACAAAGGAGCCGTTCAATCTCGGCGGGTATATCTGCCTCAAATTCTCGCTTCTGTGGGGGCTCGCCTGCTGCGTCGCCCTGCGTCTCGTCCATCCGGCCATACGCGCGGCGGTGGCGCTGATCCCCCGCGCTCCGGGCCTCGTGATCGTCATAGCGCTGTATATCGTGCTTCTGATCGACTTCGTCGAGACGCTGAAGACGCTGCTGGGGATCAAGGCGCGCGTGCGGCGTATCTCAGAGGTGGAGCGTGAGATCCGCGCCGTGTCCGACAAAATCGGCGAGGCGATCTCAGGCGGCGCCATACGTCTGAGAGACGCCGACGAATGGGTTTCCCGTCTGAGGGACGATCTGTACGGCCGTATGCCGCACAGGATGCGACGTCTGATGCGGGCGTTCCCGCATATGAAAAAAAAGTATATGGGCAGACTTGAGTCGCTGTCGGAGAAGCTGAGACGGCATCTTCAAGGTACGCAGGATGCCGGAAATAAGGACGAACATAAGGACGAACATAAGGAGAAAAACGACAATGGCGGGAAAGAATAAGGTGACGTTCGAGGTACGGATGGACGAAAAGCTTTATCTGAAGCTGGCGGCCGCCGCCGCGAAGGAGAACAGGACGCTGAACAACCATATCGCGCATCTGGCGCGGACCAACGTGGACTACCTGGAACGGGTCCACGGCCCCCTCGATACGAAGGGAATAGAGCTGCCGGAAGAGTGATCCCGGAAACTTTTTGAAAAAAGTTTCCGGACCTTCAAAAACTTTTTATAAAGGCGCGGAATCCTCCGCGCCTGACTTTTTTCGTGGACTCACTTACAATCGCTCTCCGATAACGAAACGACGATGATGGGGCAGGCAGAGCAATACAACGCTCGATTTAGTATTCTGGCAGGCCGACACAGTCGCTCTCCGATAACGAAAAAGCGATGACGGGGGAGACAGATGTTTACAACGAACAAGTTTAGTATTCGAACAAATCGCGGGATGGGAGAGTTTGATTCTCCCGGGACATACCGCGAACGGGGGGTGGAGGGGGGAGCGAGATCCGCCCGCGAGGGGGCCGTCGGG
>JAFWWR010000113.1 GCA_017518025.1 Clostridia bacterium | reverse complement strand
TTCCGCACCATGAAGACGCTGGTGGACGCCGCCGAGGCGGCGGGGTGCGACTGCTGGACCAATCTTCTCTCCAGCGAGCATCTGGTCTTCCACGCGCCGAATGAGAAAGAGGTGCGCTGGCAGGTCCACATGGCGGCGGTCTGCGGATGCCGCGGCGTGCTCTGGTTCCGTTTCTACGACAGGGACATCGCCATCGACGCCATCAACTCGCCCATCGACGAGTTCGGCAACAAGACGGAACAGTATTACGCAATACTCAGGACCCAGCGGCGGTTCCTCAACAACTACGCCCAGCTTGCCGAGATGAAGAGAAAGTCCACCTACACCGCCGGTCTCGACCGGGGCGTGTATCCGGTGTTCAAGGACGGCGACCACGACCTTATCAAAAAGGTGGACGTCCTCGACGAGACGGTATTCAGCTTCTTTGAAGACGAAAAAGGCAACGAATTCCTGTGCGTCGTGAACGGCGATCTGGACCACTACAGCGTGGTGCACCTGCATTTTGACCGGGAGAAGGGCCGCCTGTTCAACGTGACGCTGAACGGCTCGAAGGAAATGGAGCTCTGCTACACTTCCGACGGCAAGGAGCCGGAGCTGACGCTTTATCCCGCTCAGCTCGCTCTGCTGAGGATCGAGAGAAAATAATAATACGGGGGAGCTCTTCCTCAAAAAACTCCCTCTTCATCAAAAAGCGTAAAATCAAAACAAAATGCGCGGCGAAGCCGCAGTTCGCGGGATTTACGTGAACTGCGGAGTCGGCGCGTTTTTTGCGCGGCGCGGTCTTCCGGCGATAAAAGACCGCCCGGGAGGAAATCCCCGTCAGCCCTCTTGAAATGCGCGGCGTCATTTGGTATAATCAAACCGACAGGGCGGCGTTTCCCGCCCGGCGAAAACCTGTTCAAGGGGGTATAGACGATGTACGGTTTTTACGGTCCCTCTGCCATCAAGCCCCGGGGATGGATAGAAAAACAGCTCCGGATCCAGGCGGACGGTCTGAGCGGAAATCTGGACCGGGTCTGGCGCGACGTCCGGGACAGCAAATGGATCGGCGGCGACGCGGAAGGATGGGAGCGGGTCCCCTACTGGCTGGACGGCTTTATCCCTCTGGCGTATCTGCTGGACGACGACGACATGAAGCGGCGGGCGAAAAGGTACGTGGACGCCATCATCGCGGGCCAGCATGAGAGCGGCTGGACCTGCCCCTGTACCGAGGACGAGATCCCGACATACGACACCTGGGCTGTCCAGCTTATCTCCAAGGTGCTGACGGTCTGGTACCGCTGCTCCGGCGACGGGAGGATCCCGGACGTACTGTACCGGGTGCTGAAAAACTACCACGACCTGCTTTCGGGCGGCGTGATAAAGCTGTTCGACTGGGGAAAAGCCCGGTGGTTCGAGACCTTCGTGGCGATGGACTTCCTGTATTCCCTCCGTCCGGAGCCATGGATCTCAGGTCTCGGCCGCATACTGCGGGAGCAGGGTCTCGACTACTCCGGGGTCACCGATACCTGGGTGCGCCCCCTCAACAAATGGACGTTCCACACCCATATCGTCAACATCGGCATGATGCTGAAAAGCGAGGCGGTGTCCCACCGGCTCCTGGGGGAGGAGTACACCGGCGTCGCCGACCGGCTGTACGGTATTCTCGAAAAATACAACTCCACCCCCGTCGCCACCTTCACCGGAGACGAGTGCCTGTCGGGCCTCCGGCCCGTCCAGGGGACGGAGCTCTGCTCCGTGGTGGAGCTGATGTACTCCTACAAGTGGCTCTACGCCGCCACCGGCGACGGGAAGTGGGCGGAGCGACTTGAAAAATGCGCCTTCAACGCCCTGCCCGGTACCGTAAGCGACGATATGTGGGCTCACCAGTACGATCAGATGAGCAATCAGATCTCCTGCGAGCGGTTCCCCGGCAGGCCAGTGTTCCGCACCAACGGGGAGGAAGCCCATCTGTTCGGACTTGCCCCGAACTACGGCTGCTGCACAGCAGATTTCGGCCAGGGCTGGCCCAAATTCGTGCTGTCGTCGTTCATGAGTGACGGCGACGCGGTGGAAAACGTGATCCCCGTCCCGTCCTCCCTCGACACGGACCGGATCAGGGTCGAGCTCAATACCGAATATCCCTTCAAAAATGATTTTATCTACCATGTCGAGGCGAAGGACGACGTGACCTTCCGGATCCGGATCCCCTCCTTCGCGGAGGACCTCGCCGTCTGCGGCGAGGCGACCCCGGGCGCGTCCCACCTCACGTTCGACTTCCGCGCCGGAGAGAGAAGAGAGATCCGGGTCACCTATAACGTAAAACCGGTGCTGAGAGCAAGGCATCACGGACTCTATACCGCCGAGCGGGGGTCCCTGGTGTTCTCGGTCCCCGTGAAATACGAGAAGATCATGCACGAATACACGAAAGGAGGCGTGGAGCGGAAATTCCCCTACTGCGACTATGAGTACCGCGGCGTGAGCCCCTGGAACTACGCCTTCAGCGACGGCTCGCTATCGGCCCGCGAGCATGAGATCGGGAAATTCCCGTTCTCGTCCGACGAGCCGCCCGTGACGCTGACGGCGAAGATGAAAAGGATAAACTGGGGTCTGGAGGACGGCTTCGAGACCGTCTGCGCCGCCTATCCGGAGTCCACCGCCCCGACCGGTCCCGAGGAGGAGATCGAACTGTTCCCCTACGGATGCGCCAAACTGAGGATGACTCAGATACCTTTTGCGGGCGAATGAACGGCCCCTCTTCAACGGAGCCGGCGGAGACGGGCTCCGGCGCCGAGGATATATAAAACCGCGCGGAAAAACCGCGGGATCATCCGATCCCGCGGTCCTTTATTTACCGTATTTTTCGATTATCCCCTTTGACCAATCCGCGTACGCGTCGGCGAAGTTCGTCCCGAAGGACACCCCGAAGGGTTCCCTGCCGAAGCAGAACGACGTCACTTTGTCGAACCCGTATTTGTCGCTCAGGTAGGAAACGAAGGACGCCGCCATAAAGACGCTCATCTTGTTCCCCTGAGAGCCGTTTTTGGGACCGGTGTAGAAGAAGGTCTGCGACAGCGGCGAGCTCTCGTATCCGCTTCCGAAGTACATTCCCCTCGTCAGGCACACGTAGGACGTGGCGTCCAGATAGATGCCCCAGTCCTCGGAACTCTCGATCTTGTCGTCCCCTTTGATCTTCACGTAGGGCTCGTACACGGGCGAGCTCTCGTCGAGACCGTCGTTCCCCATATCGTAATAGGGATCCAGAACGAGCCCCAGATACCACGCGTACCCCAGCTGAGGCCACTCCACCGTCTCCGTGTCCATCAGGGCGAACAGGTAGAGCTCCTCTCTGTGCCAGTAGTAGCTGCCCAGCTCGATGCAGATGCGGTCCGGGTCGTTGGAGTAGCTGTAATTCGACCCGCTTCTGACGGAAAGATCCACGAACTTTCCCGCCTGCTCCTCGGAATACACCTCGGGGGCGTTCTCCTTCAGGTAGTTTCCAATGAATTCGAGACTCTTTTCGGTGCGGTCAATGTACTCGGGGATGAACTCCTTCCACTCCGAGCTGCGGTCCACCGGAATGAACACCGGAAGATACGCCGACAGGTGGAAGCTGTCGTCCTGTACGTCCAGGTTCGCCGCGTCGGTTACCTCGTCGGGGAGTTTCAGTCCGGCGTAGTCCGACGTGCCGCTGATCACCACGGTCCTGCTGTCCTTGTTGTAGGTCACGGTCGGGCCTCCTTTCGGACGGAGGAGGAACGCCGCCAGAGTCGCCGCCGCGGCCACCGCTATCACCGCCGCGGCGATGACGACTGCCTTCTTCCATTTGCGTCGGACCTTTTTCAGGTAGTCCACCTCGTCTCCGGTCTCCGGGATCTCCGGCTCCGGGGCCGTCATCCGTTCATATACCACGCGGCACTCCGCGCATTCCTCAAGGTGCGCCTTCACCTCATCCTCGGTCTCAGGCGAAAGAAGATGCTCCGTGTAAAGCGGGAGCAGATCCCGCGTGGCGTTGCAGCTTATCTTTTCAGCCATTTTTCTCCAGCTCCTTTACTGTGATCTGTTTTGCGCGGTAGTAGTTCACCCTCGCCCACGTTTCGGTCTTACCGAAGATGGAACCGATCTGCCGGAAGGAAAGTCCCCCGAGTACCCGCAGGTGTACGATCTCCCGCGCCGGCTCCGGCAGCTTGTGGACGGCGGCGAGGATGATCTCCCGCCCCGCCTCGCTCATGACCTCGTCCTCAGGCGATCCCACCGTCGGCTCGGGGATCTCCTCCAGGGAGAGGGCACCGCGCTTCTCTTTTCTGAGGTGATGAAGCAGGACGTTTTTCGCGATCCCGCACAGCCAGGTGGTGATCCGGCAGCTTCCGTCGAAGCGGTCGACGCTTCTGACCGCCTGATAGAACGTCTCCTGCGTCAGCTCCTCAGCCAGATCCTCCGATCCCGTTTTCGCCAGCAAAAAACGGTAGACCGTGTCCGCGTGCTCCCGGTAGACCGCGTTCATATCCGCCAACCCTCTCACCTCTTTTCACCACGTTAATGACCGGAAAACGGGTTTCGTTACACTTTTTTTCGAAAAAATCTCAAAAAGATCCGGTTTCCGGACGATACGCGCCCCGTCTGCTCAAAACGAGCAGGCGGGGGCTTTCACTCTTATCGAAATTGTGGTTATTATATCTTAACTTAAACGTATCAAAAGGATTTACACATAATACTGTGCTTGCGCGTGCCAGAGTTCGTAATATTTGCCGCCTTTGTCGGCGAGCAGTTCGTCGTGCGTGCCGACCTGAACGATCCTGCCCTCGTCAAAGACCGCTATTTTGTCACAGAAGCGGCAGGATGAAAGCCTGTGACTGATATAGATAGCCGTTTTGTCCTCAACAATGCTGTCGAATTTAGCATAGATATCCGCCTCGGCGATCGGGTCAAGCGCCGCTGTGGGTTCGTCGAGTATTATGAACGGCGCGTCGCGGTAAAGTGCACGCGCAAGGGCTATCTTTTGCGCCTCCCCTCCTGAAACGTTTACGCCTTCGTCGTCAAAGTCTTTATAAAGTACCGTATCAAGACCTTTTGTCATTTCGTTATAACGTTCTCCAAGCCCAACTTCTCGCAAGCATCTTTCTGCCTTTTCTCCATCCCATGTGGCAGCAGAGGAAACATTGTTCCCGAGAGGAAGTG
>JAFWWR010000112.1 GCA_017518025.1 Clostridia bacterium | reverse complement strand
GAAAACGGTGACGTGGAAAGAGGTCTCCCAAGCCAAAGTCGCGGAAGAGGGAAGGATAATGCAGGGGCTCATGAACGCCATCGTCGGACTTATCAAGTCGACGGAGGAATATAAGAGTATTCCGGAACCGGATTTCGGCTATATTTGATCGAAAAAGCGCCCGACGGCGACAAGCCGTCGGGCGTTTTTTACTTATATCAGTCTTCTATCGCCGCTTTGCGGGAGTTTATCGCCCGGATCCGTTCCGGGTCGAGCTTCGGCCGTCTGTCGTAGTAGTAGACGCCGTTGCGCTCCTGCTCCACGTCGGTGAGCTGTGTGTAGCAGAATCCGCAGATGCAGGGGTTGTCCAGCAGCGCGTCCGTGAGTCCTTGATAGGTCTTGTAGAACTGCTCCACGTCGTTCATGACGCTGTAGCCCCAGGTGTGCTCCTCCGTGTTGAGCGTCATGCCGCCGTACTCGCTGATGAACACCGGCTGTCCCTTCTTGTATTCCTGCCTGTCGCTGAATTTGTCGATGAAAGTACCGTCCTTCGGCAGGCTCTCGTAGTGGCGGCGGAGCTCGTCGGGGTTCTGCTCGTAGTCGTGGACGTCGAAAATGTCCGTCTCAACGTGGCAGAATCCGCTGGCGTCGATGACGGGACGGGTCGGATCGGCGGCTTTTGTAGCGCGCCAGACAAGCTTTATCAGATCTTTCACGACGGGCCGCCTTTCGTTGTCGTCCCAGGTCTCGTTGTAGGGACACCAGCCGATGATAGACGGGTGATTGAAGTCCCGTTCGATCTCGTCGAGCCATTCCGGCAGGATCCCGTAGACCCCGTCCGGGCGGGAGTGAGTGAGTCCCCAGTCCGGGAACTCGCCCCAGACGATGTATCCCTTCCTGTCGCAGTGGTAGAGGAATCTCTCCTCCACGACCTTCTGGTGGAGCCGCGCGCCGTTGAAGCCCATCGCCATGGACATGTCGACGTCCCGCTCCAGATCCGCGTCGGACGGCGCGGTGTAGATCCCGTCGGGGTAGAATCCCTGATCCAGCACCGTTCTCATGAAAACGCTCTTCCCGTTGATGAGGAAGCGGTATCCGTCAAGCGCCACGGTGCGCAGTCCGAAGTAGCTCTTCACCCGGTCCTCACCGTAGGTGAGCACAAGGTCGTACAGCCGGCCATGACCCACCTCCCAGGGATGGATCTCCGAGAGGGAAATGCTGACAGTCGCCGCGCCGCCGCTTGATTTCGTTTCCGCCGCGCCCACGGGCCGACCCTCATAGAACGCCTCGGCGCGGAAAGTTCCTTTTCCGGTAAGGGTGGCGGTTATGTTGACCGTTCCGGATACCGGATCGGTCTCGTATCTTGTTTTGACGATACGGGTCACCGGTACGAACTCCAGCCACACCGTCTGCCAGATGCCGGTGGTGCGGGTGTAGGAGCACCCCGAGGACTTATACCAGGGACACTGCTTGCCGGAGGGGATCATATCGTTTCTCGTGTCGTCCAGAACGTGGACCGTCACCACGTTCCCGCCGACTTTCAGCAGGTCCGTGACGTCTCCCTGGAACGAAACGTAACCGCCCTTGTGAGAAAACGACTCCTCGCCGTTGACGTAGACCTTCGTCTCGTAGTCCGCCGCTCCGAAGTGGAGCAGAACGCGACCTTTGAGCTGATCCTTCGTGATCTCTATCTTCCTGCGGTACCAAACGGAATTTATAAAATCCTTTTCTTCTATTCCGGACAGCTTGCTCTCGATGCAGAACGGGACGTTGATGACCCGCCCGAAGGGCGCGTCGACCTCGTACAGCCGTCTCGCCTCGCCGCTGATCCCGGGGTCGGTCTCGAACTCCCACTCTCCGTTGAGGCAGAGCCAGTTTTCTCTCATGAACTGGGGCTTCGGATGCTCGGTTCTCATTATCATATTGCCGTGTCCTTTCTTCGGGGACCGTATCTCGTCCCGCAACGTCATTTTATCATAAAACGAGCTACGGTTTCAATACGTTTTCACCATAAAACGCACCTTAACTGAAAAAAGTTCCTCCGGAGCGCAGGAACATCGCGGAAACGCTTGACATAAACGCCGTGAGACGATATAATGATCGTGGCTTATTGCGCTGCGCTAAAGCGCGGCGGGAAAATAAAACGAAAGGAAGATAAAAAAATGAAAATATTGTTTCAGGGAGACAGCATCACCGACGCCGGAAGAAACAGGGAGGACTGCCACGACCTCGGCCCGGGATACCCGAAATACGCGGCGGAGTGCCTGAGAGAGGCCCATCCGGAGATCGACTTTGAGTTTATCAACCTCGGGATCAGCGGAGATCAGACAAAGGATCTCGTTGCCCGCTGGGAAGAGGACTGCATCAAAGTCGATCCCGATATCGTCTCCATCCTCATCGGTGTCAACGACACCTGGCACCACGCCTACGACAAGTCCTTCATCGACAACTCACTCTACGAGGCGAACTACCGCTTCATCCTGTCCGAGATCAAGACCCGCACCAACGCGAAGATCATGATCCTCGAGCAGTTCCTTCTCCCCGTTCCCGACAAAGAAATATTCCATCCGGATATTGACGCCAAGATACAGATCACAAGAAAACTCGCCAGAGAGTACGCCGACGTGTTCGTCCCGCTGGACGGCATTTTTGCCGCGGGATGCGTGGAGCGCGACATGTACTTCTTCTCCGACGACGGAGTCCACCCGAACGAGAACGGCAGCCGCTTCATCGGCTCCGTCTACGCGGAATCCGTCGAGCCGCTTCTCGGCTGAGGGCAGAGTTTTGGAACAGAAAAACGTCCGCGCGAGACCGCGCGATAACTGTGAGATCCTTTGTATCAATACTTGTGCCGATTACGGCGTCGACGTCCCGGAGCAGATTTCTCTGTTCCGGGAAGCCGGTTTTTCGGGCTTTTTCACCGGATGGGACGGCAAATGCGCCGAATACCGGGAGCTCGCCGAGCAGCACGGGATGCTCTACCAGTCCGTCCACGCTCCGTTTCTGTCCATCGGCCGCATCTGGGGCGGCGACGGCGCGGAAGAGGAACTGCTGGGGCAGCTCCGGTGTATCAACGGCGCCGCCGACGCGGGGGTGGATCTCGTGATCTGCCACGTCTACATCGGATTCGAGAGGGAACCGGTCATAACGCGGGAGGGGCTCGACCGCTTCCGCAGGATCGCCGACAGAGCGGGGGAGCGCGGGATCCGCGTTGCTTTCGAGAACACCGAGGGCGACACCGCCCTCGCGGCCGTGATGGATGAACTCCGGGACTACCCCAACGCGGGCTTCTGCTGGGACGTGGGTCACGAGTTGTGCTACAACTGCGGAGTCGACCAGATCGCCCTCTACGGCGACCGGCTGATCGCCACGCATATCAACGACAATCTCGGCGTCACCCGCCCGGAAGGCGGTATAACCTGGCTCGACGATCTCCATCTTCTTCCGTACGACGGTGTCGTCGACTGGGATTCCGTCGCCGCGCGGCTTTCCGCCTGCGGCTACGACGGGCCGCTGACCTTCGAGCTCAAGAAACACAACCGCCCGAACCGTCACGACTGCGACAAGTATCTTCGCGTCACGAACGAGGAGTTCCTCGCCGAGGCGTTCGCCCGGGCGAGACGGCTCAGCGCGACTGTGCGGCGCAATAAGAAATAATCACACAGTCCCATTTTACTGAAAGGAGGGACGCATACGGACAACGATATCAAACCGATCAACCCGCTATGGACAAAAGACTTCACGATCATCACGGTCGGCAGTGTGATCTCCATGCTCGGCAGCACTCTGTCCGGCTTCGCGATGAGTCTTCTGGTGCTGGACTACACCGGCTCCACTTTTCTGTTCGCGCTGTACAACGTGCTGTATTTCCTGCCGAGTCTCGCAGTCCCCGTCCTTTGCGGCCCTTTTCTCGACCGTTTCTCACGGAAGAGAACGATCTACACTCTCGATTTCATTACAGCCGGCCTTTTTGTCATCGCCGCGCTGATCTGTCACTTCAAATGGATGAGCTTCCCCGTGATCGCCGTGTTCTGCGTGATCCTCGGCGTCATCGGGAGCATGTACCAGGTGGCGTACGAATCGTTCTACCCCATGCTCATCACCGAGGGCAACTACCAGAAGGCGTATTCCGTCGCCAGCACGCTGGAGACCATGACGATGGTCATGGTGCCCGTGTCGGCGTTCATCTACGACAGGATCGGCATAACGCTGATTTTCGTGATCGACGCGGCGAG
>JAFWWR010000111.1 GCA_017518025.1 Clostridia bacterium | reverse complement strand
GTCGATGCCGTCGAGGGTGATATCGCAGTTCCGGGCCTCCACGTCCACGAGAGAGACGGACGTTTTGTCGCCGAGGTAGACGTTGATGGTCATCTTTCCGCTGGTTTTGCCCGAGGTCAGGGTATGAAAGAGGTTTCTGAATCCCTTGAAGAAACTGAAACCGTTTTCCCAGAACTTCGCTGCGGAGGACCCGGTGGTCTTCTCGATCACGACCGAGCTCTGATTGGTCGATATCGTGTCGTTGTTCGGGTCGTAGTTGCCGACCTCCACGTAGGACGTGGGCGCGCCGCCGGTTATCCTGATATCGGCGTCCTGAACCCTTATCTCGATCCTGGTGACGTCGCTGGATTTGAAATCTTTTCTGCAGTAAGTCTTCCCGTCGCGGTACTGGGTGAAAAGCTCCTGGTCTCTGCCGTTGTCTTTTGCCATTCCTGCGGCGGCGAGACAGGTGATGACCCCGGCGATCACAAGTATTACCGCGATGATAAGAACGATTATCGATCCGGGTTTCATGCGGCTCGCCTCCTCATCTTTTTGAGTTTGTACGCGGCGTCCTTTATCCTCTTTTTCAGGGATTTGACTCGCCGTCTCAGCAGACGCTGGAGCTTCGGGATGAAGTTGCCGACGCAGTTGTAGACGATCACTCCGAGAGCGAGTATGACGCCGCCGATGATTATCGTCAGCCCTATCTCGAAGATCCCGGCCTCGCGGAACGTGTTCATCTGACTTATGGCGTAGACGATCCCTACGAAGAACAGGGCGACGCCCGCCACGGTGAGTCCCACGAGGAGCACCATGGCCGCGATTTTCAGAATAGTGACAAGCACTCGGGCGATCATCAGCAGGACGATCCTCGCCCGGCCTCCCGCGATAGCGCCTTTGGTGGGATTGATCGGTTTTTCTTCGCGGAAGTACTTTATCTTCGTCTTGCCAACCAGCTCCTCGAAGTCGTCGCCTCTGGGCATCTCTTCCCGGTCGAAATCAACGGGAACGACGCTGTCCGGACTGACGTACTCGGGAAGCGTCTTTTTGTCCTGCGCGGTCTTTGACGCCGCGTCCGCGCCATGCGCCGGCTGCTGCCCCTGCTTCTCGGCAGGAGCGCTCTGCTTTGCGGCATCGTCCTCTTTCAGCAGTGTGGCGACGTTTTCCGCCAGCTTGTCGACCTCCAGCAGGACGTCGTCGTCCGACTTTGCGGCAAGTTCCTCGTCGGTCACCGAAAGGGAAAGGATCTTAACGTGCCGTATTGCGGCGCTTTCCGGGATCCCCCGCGCGACCAGCGCGGTACCGAGGAGTTTCATATAGTCTGTTTTGTTCAACTCTGCCGACCGCCTTTCCTGAAAAACTTGGACCGGAAAATATGGACTGTTCCGGCAAAATGTGGTAGAATATAGCGGGGATAATGTGGCTCGACCACCTTTATACACTATATTTTAGCAGAAAACGGAGCATATATCAAGTATGAGGAACAGAAAAAAGAAAAACGGCGGGAACAGACTCGAAAATTTGTCTGCTCTGATACTGAATGACAGCGATATCTCGCCGGAGACCGGTTCCTTGTTCGATAAAGACCGGCCGCTCCGTCTTGAGATCGGGTGCGGAAAAGGCGATTTCATATCCGGCGTGTCCCTCCGCGAACCTGACTATAACTATATCGCCGTGGAACGGATCAGTGACGTCGCGCTCGCCGCGGTGGAGAAGTATGCCGAAGGAAGAGGTCTCGGCACTCTCGATCATCACGGCGGATGGCGCGGCCCGGACGGGACTGTATACAAAGGTGAACGTTGGGAGATACCCGCGGACCAAAGGGGCAACGTTAGGTTCTATATCGGTGACGCGGCGAGGTTTCTCGAGATCGCGCCCAAGGGGCGCTTCGACCGGATCTACGCGAATTTCAGCGATCCCTGGCCAAAGAGCCGCCATGAGATCCGCCGCCTGACCCATCCGGGATTTCTGAAAAAGTACTCGGAGCTTCTGGCGCCGGGCGGGGAACTGCGGATAAAGACGGACAACGACGGGCTGTTTGAATATACGCTCGAATCACTCACATCTTCCGGCTGGAGCGTGCTTTTCAGCACCCGTGATCTTCATTCCGACGATACCGACCGGTCTATCCGTGAGTCAAACGTTGTGACGGAATATGAAAAGCGGTTCACGGAGCAGGGCGTGAATATCAAGGCGGTTTTCGCCGCCCCGCCCGTCGTCTGAGCGACGGTTTGTTGCCATAATTCGTCATCGTTTTGTCTATATAAAATCTTTCTCGGTGAGAATACTAAAAACGGACTTATGAAAGAAACGATCGGAGAAAGCGATGGAAGATAAAATTGACGGATCAAAAAAAGAAGAGCTGTACCGGCTCATCGGCGAAATGCAGATCCCGCTGAGCGAGCGATCGCGCAAGCGGATCGACAATTACAGATACGCCGACAATACCGAGATCAGGATAGTCAGCTCCGGCATCGAGGTGCGGACAAGCTTTGCCGACGGACAGAGGCAGTATCTCGGCGTCATGCGCGACGGGACCGACGCCGTCGTCGGAGGGTTCAACGCCGACGGACGGGTAGGGCAGCTCCGGGACTGATTTTCCCGCGTTCCGGAAGCGGAATGAGGACGGTTGCCGTAAGGCAAAAGATTTTACTTTTTTGACGTTTGGCTCACAAACGTACTGCTTGCGCCATTCTGCGACAAAAACCGGCTGAGATAAGGATCATTTTCCTTACTTCAGCCGGCTTTGATTAACTGTCCTTTAGAACACCTTGCGTTTGAAGGGACTATTTTCGGTTTTTGCTTACAGTTTCGAGACGATCTCCTCGGTGTCGGAGGCGATCATGAGCTCTTCGTTGGTCGGGATCAGGTAGACCTGGACCTTCGAGTTGTCCGTGGAGAGCTTCACGATATTCGGCTGGTGATGAGCCGCGGCGTTGACCGCCTCGTCCATCTCGATGCCGAAGTAGGAGAGCTCGGAGCATACGCGGTATCTCAGGTTCGGGTTGTTCTCGCCCATTCCGGCGGTCCAGACGATGGCGTCGAGCCCGTTCATCGCGGCGGTGTAAGCGCCGATGAATTTCTGGATCTGGTAGGCGATGACGTCCGTTGTGAGGATCGCTCTCGGATCGCCTTTTTCCGCGGCGGCTTCAATGTCACGGCTGTCGGAGGAAATACCGGAGAGACCGAGGAATCCGCATTTCTTGTTCATGTATTCGTCCATCTCGGCGGGGGTGTATCCCTCTTTCTCCATGATGTACGTCACGACTGCGGGGTCGATGGAGCCGCAACGTGTGCCCATGATGATACCGTCAAGGGGAGTGAATCCCATGGACGTGTCGAGGATCTTGCCGCCCTTGACGGCGGAGATCGACGAGCCGTTGCCTACGTGGCAGGTGATGATCTTCGTGTCTTCCACGGGCTTGCCGAGGATCTTGATCATCTCGCGGGAGACGAACCGGTGAGACGTGCCGTGAGCGCCGTAGCGGCGTATGTGGTACTTCTCATACATATCGTACGATACGCCGAAGGTGTAGGCCTTCGGAGGCATGGTCTGATGGAAAGCGGTGTCGAACACCAGTACCTGCGGCTTGTCGGGCATAACGGCGAGACAACCCTTGATTCCCATGATGTGCGCACCGGTGTGAAGAGGGGCGAAGGACCTACAGAGCTCAAGCTTCGCAAGGACTTCGTCGGTAAGAAGGACGGACTCGAAGAAGTAGGGACCGCCGTGGACCACGCGGTGACCGACCGCTTCGATCTCGCTCATGTCGGAGATGACCGCCGCTTCGGAATTCGTCAGTATTTCGATGACCTGCTTCATCGCCACGGAATGATCGGGAAGGGAGACCTCTTTGACGGATTTCTTTCCGTCCTCGCCCTTTCTGTACTCGATCTTGCCGTCGATGCCGATCCTCTCGCAAATACCTTTCGCGAGGACGGATGAGGTGGCCGTGTCGAAGAGCTGATACTTCAGTGAGGATGAACCTGCGTTTACAACGAGAACCTTCATAAAAAAACTCCGTTCCGCCGCATGATAAGCGGCTGTGATGTCGTTTGACAGACAGTAAAAATTCGTATATAATTATAGCGAAAATAATTTGTTTTTACAAGTAGATTCTATCGTTTTGGAGGAATAAACAAATCGAAACTTCAAATTTCGCTCTAATATGTGAGTTTAATCCACTCCACCGCGGACACGCTTATATCCTGTCCCGTGCAAGGCGGGCGGGAGACGGCGTCGTCGCCGTCATGAGCGGCAATTTCACCCAGCGAGGGGAGTGCGCGGTCTACGACAAATACGCCCGTGCCGAGGCGGCCGTCCGGTGCGGAGCCGACCTTGTCCTGGAGCTTCCGTTCCCGTGGTCGTCCGCAGGGGCGGAGTTCTTTGCCCTCGGAGGCGTTTCCGTCGCCGCGGGCGCCGGAATTTCGGCGTTTATTTACGGAAGCGAGGACGGCGACATTTCCGCGGCGGAAAACGTTTCGATGGCGCGAGCCACCGACGAATACCAGTCGCTGCTTGATCTGGCGGACGGAGAAAACGTCGGGGCGGCCGCCGCTCACGCCGGTGCAATGAAGGAAATCGGCCTCGAACCCGGCAGGAACGACAAACTGGCGTCCTTTTATATGGACGCGGCGCGAAAGATCGGTCTGTCCGCTTCTTTCACCGCGGTAAAGCGTGTTGCCGAGGATGCGGAACGTCCCGTCGGCTCTTCCGATCTGCGAAAAATGATGCGTTCGGGCGACCGGGAAAAGGCGGAATCTTTCATCGTCCCGGATGCGCTGCGCGCATACAAAAAAGAGGGCGTTCTTCGCGGTAACGTCCCGAAACTCGACGAGATACTGTTCACATATTTCCGTCTTTTCGCGCCGGAGCGTGCGGGGTGCGTTTTCGACGCCGGCGGAGGCGTGTTCGAGAGACTGCGCCGCGCCGCGAAAAACGCGAGAAGCGGGGAAGAGTTTTTCTCCCTTGCGGCAAACAAAAAATACACAAACGCCAGACTGCGCCGCGCGGCGCTTTACACGGTCCTCGGCGTAACGGGATCGGACGTCGCGTCAAAGCCGGAATTTACGTATCTTCTGGCGCTGAACGGCAGAGGCAGGAGCATCCTCAACGGTATCGGCGGCGCTCTGCGCGTGCTGACGAAGCCGTCGGACTCCTCGTCCCTGACGGGAACGGCTGCCCGGCAGTATGAACTCTCCCGCCGCGCCGACGATCTCTTCGCCGCCTGCTGCGACCCCTCCGTTCCGTCGGGTGAATTCCTCAGAAGATCTCCTTATATCGAAAAAAACGGCTGAGCACGTCGCTCAGCCGTTTTTATGTTACAGTCCGAAAACCATCAGCGCGTTTTCCCGGGTGATCTCAGCAATACGCTCCGCGGAAGTATTAATTGTTTCGCAATAAGCGATTGCCCTGAGAGACGATTCCCGGCAATTGACAAAAAGCCCCGGAAGAAGTATAGTGGAAGCACAGACAGCCCGCATAAAGGATCCGATCCGCCGACGGGGAGG
>JAFWWR010000110.1 GCA_017518025.1 Clostridia bacterium | reverse complement strand
GTCCCGTCAGGGTTCAGGTTCGGGAAACGGGCGAGAGTCATGCCGCCGTTTTCATCCAGCACGAGGACTTTGCGGGGATCGTAGGAGGAGAGCCGGTCCCCGAGGGGCACCTTTTTTATTTTCTCCGCCGCCTCCGGCGCGAAAAGGCCCTCGTCGTCCCCGTCAAGACAGGTGAAATCGTCCGGTGTAATATCGACGCCGTTATTGAAGACCACGTCTCCGTCGCCGTATTTGCAGTAGATTATCCTCTGTTCGGAGGTCCCCGAGTCCTCCGCGGTGAGCAGAACGGAAAGGGGGCCGTACTCCCCCGCCCTGAAGGCGACGACGATATCGCCGGTTTTCGTCTTCTTCAGTTCGCGTACACGCTCCACGGCTTTGTTGAAGGTCGCAAGAGGATGCGCGAGGTCGCCGGAGGCGCCGTCGTCGCCGTCCACGGCGACGTACAGATCGGCGTCGTCGACCTTCGGGTACGGTTTCTCCGTAAAGTGAGTTCTCAGAACGGGTTCGTTGTAAGCAAGTTTCATTATTTATCCTTTCCTGAAACAACATTTCGGGCGGTCGGCAAAAGCCGACCGCCCGGCGGGTCGATGATCATTTATTGATAAGCTTTTCGACAGTCTTCAGCATGTCGTTCACGATCATCTCGGAGTTCGGTCTGTAGCCGTAGATGATCTTGCGGCGCATATAGTCAAGGGCGTAGGAATTCTCGTCGGTCAGAACGGGCGCCGGGACGATCCTGTATTCCATGGAATCCGGGATGATAAGCACGGCGGGGCCCATAAGATCGCACATGACCTTGATCTTGGTCTGGTACTTCTCGCCGGTGGCTTCTTTCGCCGGAAGGATCGTGCGGAAGAACTCGCCCGCGGGGCTGTCGCCCCTGATCTTGCCGAAGTCTCTGTAATACTGGCTGATGGAGCAGGAGCCCTCCGGCTCCGTGGGGAGGAATATCAGCGGGATATCGTTGTTGAAGAGGAATTTCGCCGCGGCGACGTCGGCGCAGAGGTTCCACTCGTGGAAGCGTTTGTTCTCCGCCTCGCCGTCGTAGTAAACTCCCATTCCTCCGACCCAGACCACGACGATCTTATCCATGATGGAGGGGTCTATCATGCACGCGGACACCACGTTTGTCGTGGGACCGGTGACGACCACGTAAAGGGGCTCGTCCTTCATCTCATGGGCGACCTTGATTATGTTCCTGGCGGCGGGGCTGTCGGAGGGGGCGTATCCCGGGTTGTTGGAGATCTGGGACTCGGCGCCCTTGAAATACGGCACGTCCTCTCCGGTGATGCCGAGATAGCCGTAAACGCGCTCGATCTCCGCGTAGCTGCGGAGCATGACCTCCTTCGTGTCCGTGGCAACGGGCTCCTCAAAGTACGCCTCGGCGTTGACGCCGAGAAGGTCGATCTTATCCGATCCCATGAGGTACGCCAAAGCGTACTGGTCGTCGATCTCCGCGCTGAAATCTCCGTCGTCGATGACTTTCTTTACTCTGTCGCTCCTTATGTCCTGAAGTACCTGTTCTACCGTCATTTTTATGATTCCTTTCTTGTGTTTGTCGTTCCGCTATCATTTTAACATGGCCGGACTCTTTTTTCAATATCATTTTTGTCCTTTTGATTGAACTATTCGCCGCGATATGATAAAATGGAGTCAGAAAACAGGGACAGATCGGAGATTGATTTGATGAATATAAAGAACTGGATCGGAAAATTCGCAGATCCCGACGTAAAACAAAGGCCTCATCCCTTCTGGTCGTGGAACGACCGGCTCGACCCCGCGGAGCTTCACCGTCAGGTGAGAGAAATGAGAGAGACGGGTCACGGCGGCTTCTTCATGCACGCCCGGGACGGACTGCTGACTCCGTACATGGGCGAAGACTGGTTCGAGTGCGTCCGCACCGCCGCCGACGAGGCGGAAAAGTGCGGCGTCATGGCGTGGTGCTACGACGAGGACGGCTGGCCCAGCGGTTCCGCGGGACGGAAGATCCCCCGCGAGTACGAGGAATACCGGGTAAGCTGGGTGCGGCTTGTGGACGAGGAGAAAGATCCCGATAAAGCGAGATCGGGCATCTTCATCGGCAGGTACGCAGTCAGCCCCGACGGAACGTACCGCAAGCTCAGGGACGGGGACGGCCCCGCCCGAGACGAAGGCGAGCGGGAGTATTGGGCGGTCAGTTTCAGCGACGAAAGCTACACGGATATCCTGAACCCCGAGGCGGTGCGGAAGTTCCTCGATCTGACCCACGAGAGGTATCTCGACGAGACCGGGACCATGTTCGCAGACGGCGCTCTTTCCGGTTTCTTTACCGACGAGCCCCAGTATTCTCTCTGCAAAACGCCCTGGTCGCCCGTATTTGAGGATGAATTCAGGGAACAGAACGGGTACCGCATCTCGGATCACGTTCCCGCGCTCTTTTTCGATTCGCCCGGATGCGAGAGCGTGCGTCACGACTTCTGGTCCATGGTGAACCGCCTTTACATCGAGTCCTTCGGCAAACAGATATACGACTGGTGCTCCGATCATCTGTGCCGTCTCACCGGACACGGGATGATGGAGGACAATATGCTCTGCCAGATGCACTGCACGGCGGGAGTGATGCCTCTGTACGAATATATGCACGTCCCGGGGATCGACTGGCTCGGGCGCGATCCCCAGCGCGAGGGGATCACGGGCAGGACTTGCCTGCCGGTGACTCCGCTTCAGCTTGGCTCGGTCGCCGCGCAGCTCGGCAAGGAGGGCGCCCTGACGGAGACCTTCGCCCTCAGCGGATGGGACGTGACCTTCTCTGACCTCAAGTGGCTCGTTGACTGGCAGTTCATGTACGGCGTCACCCTGCTCTGCCAGCACCTCGAGGGATACACTATCCGCGGCTTCAGGAAGAACGACTATCCGCCCTGTATGTTCTATCAGTCGCCCTGGTGGCGCGATTACAGGATATTCAACGACACCGTCGCCCGCACCGGCGCAATACTCGGCTCGGGCGCATGGGACCCGGACGTCCTGGTGATCCACCCCATGCACTCCCTGTGGATCAGGTTCAACGGAACGGATATAAACAGCGAGCAGGCCTACGACGACAGGTTCAATCTTACCGTCCTCGCCCTCGCCGATATGCACGTGGATTTCCACTTCGGAGACGAGACGGTCATGCGCCGCCACGGGTCGGCGGAGGACGGGATCCTGACCGTGGGAACGGCGGGCTACCGCACGGTGATCCTGCCTGACCTCACCGGCCTCGACAGATCGACCTTCGAGCTCCTCACCGCGTTCACGGAGAGCGGCGGACGGCTTATCGTCACGGGGCGCGAGCCGGAGTTCATCGACGGCAGGCAGGCGAAGGAAGAACTTGCGCCTCTCCTCGACGCAGCGGAGAGGATCGACCTTTCGTCGGAGGACGCGTGCGCGTACCTTGAGAAAAACGGACTGATCCGCGCCTCCCTCAACGGCGGCGGGGACGAGAAATATATACATCTGACCTCCCGGTACTACCCGGACGAGGACAGACGGATCTATTTCCTGCTCAACACGGAGCGGGACCGTTCCTTTGAGATAGAGTTTACCGCGGACGGCGAATATATGTCGGAGATCAGGCCGGACGGACCGTCCGTCGTCTCCGTTCCCCACGAATGCGGCGACGGCAAGGTGACGGCGCGTCTGCGGTTCGAGCCCCAGCAGTCCCGTATGATCGCGGTGGAGTACTCCCCCGCGGAGCATGAGGATGAAACTGACGTCCGCCCCGTGACCGACGTCACATTCGGTGACGCGTGGGACGTCGCCCCCGGAGGCGACCCCAACTGCATGATGCTCGAATACTGTACCGTCGCGACGCCGGACGGCGACGAAACGGAGCCGATCCATATTTACAACGCAGGAAACAAAATCTTCTCGCTCGACGATCCGTCCGCGGCGGAAGCGCGGTTCGGGTTTACCGTATCGGACGGCGCCGATCCCGGCAAATTCGGCGATTTCCGCATAGTGACCGAGCAGCGTCCGTCCGCGACGGTCAAGCTCAACGGGCAGCTCCTCCGTCCCGCGGAGGGCGAATGGTGGCTCGACCGTTCCTTTACCGTATATCACGCGGGAGATCTCGTCCGTCACGGCGAAAACGTCATTTCCGTGAGCGGTCTTGTATCGCCCGAAGACGATGAACTCGGTCTCGTTTATCTCACCGGTAATTTCGGAGTGTTCAGCGTGGGAGAGTTCACAAAGCATCCGAAGGACGGTCTCACCGCGGAAGGTCCGTTCTTCCTCGGAAACAGAAAAACCGCCGTCCGCGGCGACGATTTGGTGACTCAGGGGTATCCTTTCTTCAGAGGGTACATCACCCTCGAGCAGAACGTGCGCCTGAGGGCGGACGGTACCAGATACCGCGTGAGGCTCCCGAAGCCGAAAGCCGCTCTGTGCCGGGTCAAGGTCAACGGCGAGGTCGCCGCGACCCTGCCCTGGGCTGACTTTGGGTGCGAGATCACGGATCTCGTCCGCGAAGGCGAAAACAGGATCGGCATCGAGCTCTGCGTCGGCAACCGGAATCTCCTGGGGCCGCACCATCTGAAGGAAGTCGTTCCCTATTCCGTCGGGCCCGGGGATTTCTATCCATATTCTCCGAGCACCTGGCAGAAGAGGTATGCGTTCGTCTCCGCCGGGCTCGGCGACGCTCGTCGGTGACGCGGATTTTAAGCAAATCTCTTGATTTTTCCCGCATTTTGTTATATATTATTCGTTGGTACCGCCGGCCGCAGGGCGGCGGACCGCAACTGACCGTTTGAGGAAAACAAAAACATGAAGATCAAGTCTCTCGCAAATAAAATAGCGCAAAACAAGGCGTTCCGGACCGTTCTCAGCGTTCTCGGGGTGTCCTTTGTCGCGCTCACGACGGAGATCCTGTTTGCGATAGGTTATTATCAGGTGGGGGTTGCGAAGGGCGAAGAAGCGTTCGTCATCATCCTTCACGCGGCGGCGGTCCTTTCCGTCGCTCTTGGCCTTTACAGGATCGTATTCCGAAAAAAGGTCAACATCGTCCTGCGGTGGATCGCCGCAGCGGTCATCCCCGCGGCGGTGTTCCTGCTGGTGGAGTTCATAACCCACGACCCGACGAAAATGACGCCGCGGGTCGTATTCCTGAATCTGGCGGTCATTTATCTCACTGCGATTTTCCTGTCTATACTGACAAGACGCACCGCGGCGGGCGGCGCGATCGTGACGGTCGTCGTGATAACCTTCGGAATGATCAGCTACTACACCAAGTCGTTCCGCGGCGCTCCCCTTTTCCCATGGGACATCGCCTCCGCGGGAACGGCGGCGGGCGTCATAAGCCACTACCCCATCAATTTCGGGATGAAAGTGGTCTGCATCATTTCTCTGGCGCTGTTCCTCGTCGAGATAGCGCTGTGCTGCAACATCAAGCTGAACCTGGGGAAATGGTTCGTCCGTCTTATCGCCACCGTGCTCTCCTTCGCCGCGTTCTCCGGCTCCGTTCTCTATCTTCAGACGGATCACGCCATCGATACGTTCAATCTTTACCCCTACCTGTTTACGCCCAACGTCCTGTACGACAAAAACGGATTCACGGTATCGTTCCTGATGAACCTGCGGTATATCACCGTGGAGAAGCCCTCGGGTTACAGCGCAAGATACGTCCGCTCGCTGACGTCGGGATTTGAATCGGACAGGGTCCCCGCGGAAAACGGCGACCTGCCGAACGTGATCGTCGTGATGAACGAGACCCTCTCCGACATGACCACGGTCTGCGACTACGAGACCACGGAAGACTGTTTCCCGTTCATCTCTTCTCTTGAGGAAAACACAACGAAAGGCAACCTCCACGTGTCCGTGGTAGGCGGCAACACCCCCAACTCCGAGTTTGAATTTCTGACCGGCCTCTCCATGGCGTTCCTCCCTCAGGGGAGCATACCCTATCAGCAGTTCCTGAAAGATAAGATCCCGTCTCTGGTGACCCAGTTCGACGATATGGGGTACAGAACGGTCACCATGCATCCGTACTACAAAAAAGGATGGAAGCGAAACGAGATCTACCCGCTCCTCGGCTTTGACGAATCCTTCTTCATCGAAGATTTCAGAAATCCGAGGTTGATCAGAGGTTATATTTCCGACGAAAGCGTCGTTGACAAGATAATCGAGACGTACGAGGATGCCGACGGGCCGCTGTTCGCCTTCGCGGTGACCATGCAGAACCACGGCGGGTACTGGGATGAGTTCTCAAACTTTAGCCCGTACGTGAAGGTCAAAGGACTCGAGAATGATTCCGTGGTCTCCACCTACATGACGCTGATGCGGGAGTCCGACAAGGCGTTCGAGAAGCTCATCGACTACTTTTCGGACGTTGACGAGCCCACCGTTATAGTCATGTTCGGCGACCATCAGCCCGGCGACGCCGTGGCGGAGCCGCTGATGGAGGCGGCGGGGGTGGAGCTGGCGAACTACAGTATGAAATCCACGGAGGCGAGGTATATCACCCCCTACATCATCTGGACGAATTATGAAACAGATAACGAAAATCCGGGGGCGATGAGTCTCAACTATCTCTCCGCCTACGTGACGGAGGTCGCGGGTCTTCCGCAGACCGCCGCGCAGAAATACCTGCTTGATCTGATGGAGAACTTCCCCACGTTAAATTCCAGGTGCTTTACGGACAGGGAGAGCGGCAAGGTGTACCCCATTTCCGACTATGAGAAATACGGCAAGCTTCTGGAGTATTCGTCGCTCCAGTACAGTTTCCTCTTCGACAGAAAGAATTGTCCCTACGGATTCTGGACTCTTGAAAAATAGATCTGTCAGATAAACAAAATACGGGGAGAATGAGCGATCATTCTCCCCTTTTTATGTTTTATTTTATCACGTCAGCCATGGTGTAAAGACCCGGAGCGGCGTCCGCCGCGAATTCCGCGGCTTTCAGGGCGCCGGCGGCGAACAGATCGCGGCTCCCGGCGCTGTGGGAGAGGGTTATGACCTCGTCCCTGCCTGCGAAGATCACACTGTGCTCCCCGACTATCGTCCCGCCGCGGATGCTGTGGATGCCCACTTCGTTTTCGCCCCGCTCGCGCCGCACGTCGTGCCTGTCGTAGACGTACTCCGCTTCCTCTCTGACGCTTTTTACCGCGTCGGCGAGCATCAGGGCGGTCCCGCTGGGCGCGTCCAGCTTCTTCGAGTGGTGCGCCTCCACGATCTCCACGTCGAAGCCCTCTCCGAGGGACTGCGCCGCCTTCTTCACCAGTTCGATCAGCAGATTCACGCCGATGGACATATTCCTCGATTTGAGGATCGGGATCTTCTTCGAATATGCGACGATCATCTCCGTCTCGGGGTCGGTGTGCCCCGTGGTGCAGATCACCGTCGGGAGGCCGCGTTCTGCGGCAAAGGCGAGCAGATCGGGGGTCAGCGAATGGTGGGACGCGTCGATGAGCACGTCGCAGGTCTCCTTGACCCCGCCGAATGACGAATACACGGGAAACGGAGTATCCCCCGCCGCCGGATCCACGCCGCAGACCACCTCGAACCCCCGCCGGTCCGCCGCAAGGCGCGCCACGGCGGAGCCGAGCCGCCCGCAGCAGCCGGAGATCATGATTTTAAGTATCCTCATTTTTCTACTTCCTTTTCAATTACGTCAGATAAGCCCCTGACGGATAAGTTCCGCTTTCAGCAGCTCAAGGTGCCCTTCCTCCATCTCGCAGAGCGGGAGACGGATCTCGCCGTCGCACTTGCCCATCAGGGCGCACGCCGCCTTGACGGGGATGGGGTTTGTCTCGATGAACAGAAGGTTGATAAGCTTCAGCAGCTTCAGCTGGAGATCCCGTGATCCCGTCACGTCGCCTGCCAGGTACTTCGCGCAGATCTCGTGAGTTTCGCGGGGCAGGATGTTCGACAGAACGGAGATGACTCCTATGCCGCCGAGGGACATTATCGGGACGATCTGGTCGTCGTTGCCGCTGTATATTTTGAGACTGTCGGACAGCTCCGCGGCGATCTCCGCGATGGCGCTGAGGTTGCCGGAGGCCTCCTTCACCGCCACGATGCGCTCGTGCTTTGCGAGTTCCCGGTACACGGACAGAGGTATGGTCATCCCGGTCCTGGACGGCACGTTGTAAAGGATGATCGGCTTGTTCACCGCGTCGGCGGTGTCCAGGAAGTGACGGACCAGCCCACGGGGGGACGTCTTATTGTAGTACGGCGTCACGAGAAGCAGCGCGTCCGCCCCCACCTCGCAGGCATACTTCGACAGATCGGTGGCGTAGTCGGTCTCGTTGGAGCCGGTACCCGCCACAACGGGGACGCGGCCCGCGGTCCGCTCGACGCCGAAACGGATGCACTCCCGGTGCTCCTCGTCGGTGAGCGTCGAACCCTCTCCGGTGGTGCCGCAGATGACCAGCGCGTCTACGCCGCCGGCGATCTGCTCGTCGATGAGCTTGCCGAAGGCCTCGTAATCGACTCCGCCGTTCCTGAACGGCGTGATGAGCGCCGTGCCTGCCCCCTCAAATACGATCTCCTTGTTAAATGTACTCATTCCAAATCTCCCATCTTCCGCGCCGACGGCGGATCAGCTTATAAAAGTAAAAACCGGTTGAAAACCGGCTCTCTGTGTACTATAATATAGCTTGGAAATACACAGATAGCCCTCCACCGGACGGCGCCGGTGACAGTCCGCCGCCTTTCGGTCGGACAGACCAGATGCTGACGCCCCGCACGGCGGCCAGATCTTCGGCGTCTCTCGCCTTTCGCCCCCGCCTCTACGGTGCTCGCGGATACCTCGGCGCGGGATACTGATCGGAAACGCTCCTCTATCATTATATCGGATCGTCGGCTCTTTGCCAACGTCCGAGTACATATTATCACACGCCGGCGGCGTTGTCAATAGTATCGGAAGAAAAAACACGCAGGCCCGGAAAGGAAAGACCGTCATGATAAAGAATAAACTGCCCGAGACCGATCTCGTCCTCTCGGATTTCGATTACGAGCTCCCTGAGGAGCTCATCGCTCAGACCCCCGTCTACCCCAGGGACTCCTCCCGGCTCATGGTGATAGACCGTGCGGGGGACGGGGTCTCCCACGAGGTGTTCACCTCGGTGATCGACCACCTGGATCCCTCCGACGTGCTGGTGCTCAACGAGACGAGAGTCATACCCGCGAGGATAATAGGCAGACGTATAAAACGTGCGAACGGAGAAACAGACGACTCCTCCGCCCCGTTGGAGCTCCTTCTGCTGAAGCAGAGGGAGATCGACGTATGGGAGGCGCTGGCGGGTCCCGGCAAGCGCGCCCGTCCCGGCGACGTGCTGGAGTTCGGGGACGGAGTGCTGACCGCGGACGTGCTGTCCGTGGGCGAAGGCGGCTGCCGGGTGGTGAGGTTCATCCCGACGGACGGCGAGACCGTCTACGCGGCGCTCCACCGGCTGGGGACCGTGCCGCTGCCGCCGTATATAAGGGAAAAACTGGACGACCCGGAGCGGTATCAGACGGTCTACGCCAGACAGGAGGGCTCCGCGGCGGCGCCCACGGCGGGGCTCCACTTCACGGACGAGCTGCTTGAGAAGATACGCGACAAGGGCGTGGGGATAGCGAAAGTCCTGCTTCACGTGGGACTGGGGACTTTCCGTCCGGTGAAGGAGGAACACATCCGGGATCACGTTATGCACTCGGAATACATATCCGTAACCCGGGAAACGGCGGATCTCATCAACGGCCGCCGGGCTGCGGGAGGCCGGATCGTCGCCGTGGGCACCACGTCCTGCCGCACGCTTGAGAGCGTGGCGGACGAGAACGGCGTGATCATGCCCTACTCCGGCGACACGGGGATATTCATCTACCCGGGGTACCGGTTCCGCGCCACCGACGCGCTGATAACGAACTTCCATCTGCCGGAGAGCACCCTTCTGATGCTGGTGTCGGCCTTCGCCGGGCGGGAGAGAATGCTCGCCGCGTACCGCGAGGCGGTGCAGGAGAGGTATAGATTCTTCTCCTTCGGAGACGCGATGATGATACTTTGACAGCGTCAAAGTATCATCAGAGAAGAGAGAAAAGAGAAAAGAGAACAGAAAATGAGGAAAATTTGCTCCGCAAATTTTCTTCCGATCCTCTTCACTCTTATCTTGCAAGGCGACGGGGCAAAGGCAAACCGTCATATCCCTTTTGTGCGAAGAGAGGTAAACATGAGTGAAAAAATAAAGGTCCTTGCCGTGGCGGGGCCCACTGCGTCGGGGAAAACGGCGCTGGGGGTCGTCCTGGCGAAGCTCCTCGGCGGCGAGGTGGTCTCCTGCGATTCCATGCAGATCTACAAGGGTATGAAGATCGGCACCGCCGCGCCGGACGAGGAGGAGCGGGACGGCGTTCCCCACCACATGATCGGCGTGGTGGATCCGCGGGTGAACTACTCGGCGGCGGATTACGCCCGGGACGCGGGGGCGGTCATCGAAGAGATCAGCGGCCGCGGAAAGCTGCCCGTTCTCGTCGGCGGAACTGGGCTGTATCTCGACGCGCTGCTGAAGATCAGGTCCTTCTCCGATGCGGCAGAGGATCCGAAACTACGCGAAAAACTCCGGGAGATCGCGGAACGCGACGGGGCGGAAAAGCTCCACGGGATGCTCCGGGAAAAGGACCCGGAGGCGGCGGAGGCGATCCACCCGAACAACGTGAAAAGGGTCGTCCGCGCCCTGGAGGTGATTCTCGTCACCGGACGGCGCAAAAGCGAACTGGACCGGGAGGCGCTGACCGGCGAAGGCCGGTACGACGCGGACGTGGCCGTGATCGACTTTGCGTCACGGGAGACGCTATACGACAGGATCGGAAAAAGAGTCGATATCATGCTGGAGCGCGGACTGAGGGACGAGGTCGAGTCCCTGCTCGTCGCGGGGATGCTCCCCGACGGCTCCACGGCGGCGCAGGCCATCGGCTACCGGGAGATGATCGCCCACCTGAGAGGTGAGACGACCCTCGACGAGGCGGCGGAGCTGATAAAGAAAAACACCCGCAACTACGCAAAGCGGCAGATGACGTGGTTCAGGCGTTATGACGCGATCCGCGTTACGCCGGACCGGGACGGCGGTATCGTTCCGCCGGACGTTCTGGCGAGGGAGATCGCGGATAGATTATAAAAAATGCAGGCGCGGCCCCGACGGGGTCGCGCCGTTTTTTTACAAAATATATTCGAGCATCCGCTCTTTCGTTTTCATGCCCATTTTTTCGTAGAAACGCTCCGCGGAGTCGTTGCCGTCCCAGACCACCAGCGTCACCTCGTAGCACCCGAGCCGCCGCGCCTCGTTCTTCACGTGCTCGAACAACATCGTCCCGACCCCCGCTCCTCGAGCCGCCTCGTCCACGCACAGATCGTCGATGAAAAGGGACTTGAACCGGACCATGCGGTCCTCGGCGGGCTGCTCCCTCACACGGCACATGGCGTATCCGAGAACCGCGTCGCCGTCGTCGACGGCCACGTAGATCGGCGCCTCGTCGTTGCCGAGCAACTCCGCGATTTCCGCCGTTCCGTATTTGGTCGTGCCGGAGACGAAAATATCCGGCCTTATCGTCGCGTGGATCTCCAGCACCTGGCTCAGCAGGTCAAGTATTTTTTCCGTATCTTTCGCTTCCGCTCTTCTTATCCTCATCGGCTTGTCCGTTCCTCCCGTCCCCCGGACGGGATCTTTTATTTGTTGTTCTTTTCCCTCTCCGCGCGCTTCTACTCTCTCAGCCCGCGGCGGCGCGTGACTCGATGATCCCCATTGCCACCGAACCGAGGGCGGCGGCGACAGCGCGATAAATGTCGTCCTGTTCCATGAACGGCTTGTCGGCGTGTCCCTGCTCACTCGAGTAAGGAACGTGTATAAAAACCGTAGGGACGGCGCCCCCGTTGTGCTCCAGCATACCGTAAAGCAGAGCGTTGCAGACGTAGACTCCCGCGTCGTCGGAGATCTCGCAGGGGATCCCGATCGAGCGTACCGCGTCGGCGATCCCGGCGACGTCGGCGGTGGAGCGAAGCGTTTCCGGCCCGCCCTCCGATACGGGAACGCCGTGAGGAGTAAATCCCGCGTTGTCGGGGATCCGGGCGTTCATCAGGTTTTTCCCGGTCGTCTCGGGAGTGACCGCGGCGCGGCCTCCCGCCTGCCCCAGCATCACCACGGCGCAGGGCTTCGCGGAGTCGTACTCCGCGCAGGCGATCTCCCGGGCTCTCACGAACTCCACCGGAAGGAGCGCCTTTTTCAGAGCGATGGCGCCGATACGGTCGGGGAGCCGCCGGAGGACCGTTTCCGTCGGGTTGATCATCTCACCGCCGAAGGGCTCGAACGCCGTAACAAGGATCGCGGACGCCGTTTCCCCGCAGTCGGGGTAATAGACGTCGATCCCGCCGTAACCGGCGATCATTTTGTTCTCTCTCGATTTTTTTATCAGGTTCCCGAGCCGTTTTTCAAATTCCGCGGGTCTTTTCCTCGCCGCATCCACGTAGGCGACGCGGATCCTGCGGTACGGCTCCGGAAATGAGAGAAAATTCTCCCACGCGGTCACGTCTCCGCGGATCGCTTCCAGAATATCCTCCGGGAAAACGAACGGCGTCCCGATGAGGTCCGCCACGGAATCTCTCACCCTCGGGTGGATCATCCCGAGGCCGTCCATGCGGATCAGCCGCTCGATATTCGGGCGGGAATAGCCGCTTCCCTTTCGTCTCGGCGTAAAACGGCGGATGTGGCGGGCGCCGTCGAGCGTACCGGCACGTCCGTCGATCCAGCCGAAGCAGAGCGCCTCCTCCACCGCGTCGTTATACGATATCGAGGGCTCGCCGGAGTCCTTCGTGGGGAAGATGAACCATATCTCGTTTTCCGTCTCGAAATGGTCGGAAAGCCACCTCCGCCACTCCCGGCGGTCCGCCGTGCGGAACAGTTTTTTCTCTTCCGTAGGATCACCTCCGGCTGTACGTTCTCTGTCGATCTTCAAGCAAAAATTCTCTCATTTTTTCGAGTTTTTCCCGGTCGATTCCGTACTCAGTCAGATGGAACATGACCTGTTCCGACATGGTGCGGCCGGGACATATCTCGTCAAGGTAGCCGAAATATCCCTTCGCGTCGTCGCACTCGTCCCAGTTCCGGTGCTCGTACAGCGACGTGAAGTTGTAGTTCAGTCGGATGTCGTCGTCCGGGATCCCGAGGACGCCGTCCAGAACGATCCCGAGAAATCCGGTCCGGTCCGCGCCGGAGTGGCAGTGGAAATAGACCGGGTACGCCGACGGGTCGAACAGAACGTCGAATATTTTTCTCAGCTCGCCCATGCCGCGCTCGTTGAACGTGCCTCCGAAGGGATTTTCCATGGGGATGAATTCGTATCTTATCCCGTCCCCGGCGGGACTGGTCGTATGCCTGCCGAGGGCCTCGATACGGAGGTCGATCTCGGTCTTTATCCCAAGCTCCCGGGCAAAGGTGTTCTTCCCTCTCCAGGTGAGACCGCACCGCTCGCCGCGCCAGTCGATGAAGGTGCCCCGGTAAAGGAGACCCTGCTTCACGCGCCTGCCGGAGGCGGTCATTCGTCCCCCGAGATCGCGGAAATTCGGCACGAAATCCACGTCCATGACGCGGATATCGTCCCAGGGGGTGGTGAATGTACGCGTGGCGGACGTCTCGCCGCCCGCTCTCACGCGCCAGTAGTATTTTTGACCGAGGAGGAAGTTCGTCACCCCGGCGAAATACACGCCATCCTCCGCGGACTGACGGACAGGGCTGACGCAGAGCCCGGAAAGGACCGAAAAGTCCTCTCTGTCGGAGATCTCAAGGGTCATAAGCGCCGTCTTGTCGTCGCAGGACCAGCTGAATACCGCCGTCGCGGGGGCGGACGCGTCGGTGACGTCTCCGTCCGCGATGATCCGGAACGGGTCGTCGCCGTCGTGCAGCTCCCCGGCCCTGTGACGGCGGACGAATTCCTTTTGCGCCGCCGTCATAACGGAGACGGAAGCGCCGTCTTTCGGTGAGATAAGCGAGATCATGTTTTTTCCTCTCGTACGTTTTATACCGGCCGCCTCAAAGCAGCGACTTTCCGAACTCGTATGCCTCCCGGAGTTCCGTTTCCTTCCCTTCAGCTTCCGAGGGATCGGTGATGCCGCCGCAGAAGAGGGAGCCCGCAAGTTCTGCCTTGTCAAAGCAGTCCACCCAGCCCTGAAGGCCGTTCACCGCCTTCACCGGAGTGGTCTCCTCGTCCTCCGCCGCCACGGAGAGCATATATACCTTCCTGAATTTGTAGTCGGCGGAATAAAGCGGATTCAGGCGATCGAGAAGGGTTTTCATCTGACCCGCCATCTCGTAGTAGTAGATCGGCGTGACGAACACCAGCGTGTCCGCGTTCATGACCTTATCCGCGATCTCCACCGCGTCGTCTTTTATGGCGCATCTTTGTGTTTTGAGGCACGAAAAACACCCGATACAAAAACCTAACTTCTTACCCTTGAGGGAAACGCACTCCACCTCGTGACCGGCGTCCCTCGCGCCTGCGGCCAGCCGTCCTGCGAGAACGTCGGAATTGCTTCTCGCACGGAGACTGGTGGTTATAACAAGCACTTTACTCATTTTGTTTTTCTCCTTTTTCGTCTTTTTCTCTTTGCCAGAAGAACGGAAATGCGGGTCAGTTTTTTCCCGCGGTAGTGTTCGAGCGTATCTCTCACTATGGAATCGACGAGTTCGTCGCGGCTTTTATACCCCTCCGGGATCGCTGCGTAGAGATACCACGTCCCGGGGTATTCCCAGACTTTCTGAAAATACGATTCGACGGGGTTTTTGTCGATCACTTCCGTGACGTCGGGACGGATCAGCAGCGCCTTTCCCAGCGCCTCCTTGTGGACGTCCGCTCTGAACTTCTTCGCATCTTCAAGGTCGTTTTCGGTATAGTTGCAGTCAAATTGATCCATCGGTTCTCCCTCCGGTCAGTCTTCGAGCATGATCTCCCGCACTTTTTCGATGAGATCCGGGTCGATGCCGTACTCACGCAGGTGGATCAGCACAAGCTCGCCCGGCGTGTGGCCGGGGTACGTCTCGTCGAGGAATCCGAAGTAGCCCTCGGCGCCCTCGCACCTCTCCCAGTCGCGCTCCTCGTGGAGCGAGGTGAATTCATAGTCAAGAATGATCTCGCTGTCGGGAACGCCCAGTATCGCTCCGAGAACGACGCCGAAAAATCCCGTTCTGTCCGCGCCGGTGTAGCAATGAACGTATACCGGGTAGTTGTTTTTATCAGTGATGACGTCAAATATCATCTTCAGCTGCCCCATGCCGCGGTCATTCAGCGTGCCGCCCCAGGAACTGTCAAACGGCACGAGGACAAGGCGCACGCCCTCCCCCGCCGGGGACGATTCCACCTTGCCGAAGGACTCCTCCCGGAGATCAAGTTCGGTCTTTATCCCCAGTTCCCGGACGAATATTTCCCTTCCCGGCTCGGTAAGTCCGCTTCCTTCATCCTCTTCGAGGTGAGTTCCTCGGTACAGGAGTCCCTGCCTGATCCGTCTGCCCGAGGCGGTCATACGTCCCCCGAGATCGCGGAAGTTCGGCACGTTGTCAACGAACACCGGCCTCAGTCCGCCTTCCGGCGTGGAAAAGGTGCGTACAGAGGAGATCTCCTCTCCGCAGACCACCCGCCAGAAGTACTTCGCGCCCGTATAAAAATTGGTGACGGGGACGAAATAGGAGCCGTCCTCCGCAGACTGGCGGATCGTTCCGATATGTACCGGGGCGGGGTCGTCGAAATCTTCGCTCCCGGAGATCTCGAGCGTCATCACCACGGTGGGATCGTCGCAGTACCAGCTGAATATCGCCTCCGCGGGGCGGGAGAAATCGTGGGCGTGGCCCTCGGTAAGTTCTCTCAGCCGCCGGTCGATCTCTTCGCAGTCGCCCGCACGGTGGAGTCGGACGAATTCCTTCTGCACGTCCGTCATTACGGAAACGGAGGCGCCGTCTTTGGGTGAAATCAGCTTTATCATATCTTTTTCCTTTCGCTCATTCGATCATTATCGAACGGAATTGTTCAAGCTCTGCTTCCGACACGCCGAGCGAAAGAAGAAGAGAGCGGATCGACGGCTGTCTGTCCGTTTTGCCCGTCTCTTTTGCCGCGGCGTCGAAGAATCGCGGGATCAGTTCGTTTTCGTCCCAGCTCCGGACGGCGATAAACGACAGAGTGGTCAGGTTATAGTCGAGTTTTACGTCGTCCCTATCCATCCCGAGAAGGGTCTCGGCGATGAACGCCACCGTCGCCGTTCTGTCGGCGCCTGCGCCGCAATGGACGTAGACGGGGTATTTGCTTCCGTCGCACAGTATGTGAAAAACTTCCGCGAGTTTTTCTCGGCTTTTTTCTCCGAGAGCCATCTCATAGGGATCGATCGGCATAACGTGATATTCCACCGACGGATCGGCGGGTCTCGCCTCGTCCGTTCCGACCACTTCGGCGCGCAGGTCGATCTCCGTTTTAATCCCGAGAACGCCTGTGAACGTGCTCCTCCCCTTCTCCGTCAGCGCAGTTTGCTCGAAGTTTCCGAGGGGGCAGGTGCCGCGGTAGATCATGCCCTGCTTTACTCTTTTTCCGCCCGGCAGAGGGTAGCCGCCTATATCCCGCACGTTGGAGATGCCGTCCAGCGCCACGAATCTCACGCCGCGATCGGTAACGAGTTCACGCGTTTCGCTGACGGCGTTTTCTGATCTGACGCGCCATTCGTACTTCGTGCCTGTCATGAGATTCGACACCTCGGAGGAGCAGACGCGCCGACCGTTTTCGCAGCGGCATATCACCGGTCCGATCTCAGCCGCGGCGGGAGCGCCGTTCCGGAACAACTCCACCTCCGCGTCCCCGTCGCAGATCCACTCGAGAGTCACGGGAGCCGGGCGGGACGGATCGACGCCGTTCCGGTCAAACTTCGGGAGCCAGTCGTATTCGTGAGCGTTTCCGTCCATCTCCCCCGCCCTCAGGCGACGGACGAATTCCCGCTGAAGATCGGTCGTGACGGCGACCTGAGCGCCGTTTGACGGAGATAAAAGTTCGATCATCCCTTATTCTCCGCGTCCTCGAGGAAGATACGGCGCAGCTTGTCGAAATCGTCCTCCGTAAAACCGAGATCCATCAGATCGAGCTTCATCAGCTCGCGGAAGGGGACGTCCTTGCCGTACTTGCCCCAAAGCAGTCCGAGATGCTTTTCCACGTCTCTTTTTTTGTACCAGCCGTCCATCTCGTGATCGTGTAGGGACAGACCGGTTATCTTGTATCCGAGCATAATATCGTCCACGGGCACTCCGAGGATCGATTCAAGATAATACGCCACGGTGCCGGTGCGGTCCGCTCCGGCGGCGCAGTGCATGTAAATCGGGTAGTTCGACTCGTCGAGGAGCACGCGGAACGTGCCGCGGAGCGCCTCCCGGTAGTCGCACTCCGGAAAGGTCTCGTAATACGAGCCGCCGAGGAAACGGTACACTCGAAGCTCCGGTACGACGGGGTTCTCGTCCATGTCGTCGTCTCCGCGGAGGTCAAGTTCCGTTTTTATGCCCAGATCGCGCAGGATCATGAGCCGCCCGTGGTCGTTGAGCGCCGATTTGTCCTCGGGCATGTGCTCGAACTGGGTCCCCCGATAGAGAAGGCCCTGCTTTATCCGTCTGCCGGAGTCGGTCATCCTTCCGCCCACGTCGCGGACGTTGTAGATCCCGCTGATCTCAACGGGGCGTATCTTGTCGGGGTACGTCTCAAAGGAGCGCGCCTCGGATACGGCTTCGCCGGACGTGACGCGCCAGAAGTATTTACGTCCCACCCGGAAATTGGTCCCCTCGGCGAAGTACTCCCCCTCCCCGTCCGCCGCCTGACGGACGGTGTGGATCGTGACGAGCGAAGGCGCGGCGAAGGTCTCGTCGTCGGAGATCTCGAGCAGGGTCCGTGCAAGGGGATCGTCCGATCTCCAGCGGAAAATGACGGACTTCGGATAGGTGCAATCGTAGTCAAGTCCGTCCCGGTGACCGAATTCCGGCATCACGCCGCGGTCTTCGCTTCCTTTTTTCAACTCAAACATGCGGATAAACTCACGATAGAGGTCGTCAAGCACCGAGAACCGCAGTCCGTCGGCGGGTGAGATAAGCGTTATGTTCATATCAGGTCTCCTTTTGTCGCATCAAGAAAGAAATCGCGCAATCCGTCGAGTTTTTCGGCGGGAATGCCAACGGTATAGAGGAAATTCCTCAACGATTCCGACACGGTGGGCGCCGGCGAGATCCCGCCGAGAGTCGCGAGAAAGTCGTCCATGTGCAGACTGCCGCGCCAGTCACGCCGGTCGTCGATGGAAAGGGACGTGACGTTATAGTCCGCCTCGATCACGTCGTCCGGCACGCCGAGTAGTCCCAGCAGGAACATGACCGCCACGCCGGTGCGGTCGGCTCCCGCCTGACAGTGTATGTAAACGGGGTAATTCTCTCTGTCGCAGAGCAGTTCAAAAATGCGTTTCAGCAGCGCCGGGCCTTCGTCGCGGATCATGTCGCTGTAATGGAGCGACGGGATCATGACGTACTTCAGATCCGGTCCCGCCTCGCTTTCATGGAACACGCCGTCTTCGCCACGCAGGTCGATCTCCGTTCTGATCTTCAGCACGTCGTTGACGGTCTCTTTTCCCCGCCGGGTGAGACGGTACCGGTCCTCGACCCTGCTGTCCAGGGCGCCGCCGCGGTAAAAGAGTCCGTATTTTATCCTTTTGCCGCCCGCCGCGGGATACCCGCCGATATCGCGCACGTTGGCGGTGCCTTCGATATCTTTCGGGCACATTTCCTCGTCCCGGGCGGAGAACTCTCCCGTTGCGGACAGCTCTCCCGCGGTGACGCGCCAGAAATACCGTCTCCCGGGGGTGAGATTGGTGAGGATCGCATGGAAGACTCCCTCTTCCTCCGCAGATTGCTCTATCCTGCCGATCGTTACGGCCGCGGGGACCGAAAAATCGTCCCTCTCCGACACCTCCACCTTCACGGGCGCGAGAGGATCGTCCGTCCTGAACCGGATGAGGACCGCGGCGGGGGCGGTGAGGTCCCGGCGCGGATCGCGGCTGTCGGGGAGCCAGCCGAAGGCGGAGCTGTCCCAATAGTGCTTTTCCGCCGAGCCGTCGATAAGTCCCTCCTTCTGCCGACGCAGGAATTCTCTCTGCACGTCGGTGAGGACGGACAAAACGGCTCCTCTCGCCGGGGATATCAGTTCTGTCATAAGTCTTCTCCTTCCCCGTCGGCTTCCCGAGCTCCCGCGTATTTTTTCAGCAGACCCGTGACGAAATCCACGGTTTTCATCCCGCGAGGCACGCGGCAGATAAGGGAGAGCGGATTGCCGGGCACCGCCCGGACCGTCCCGCGGGGGTATTCGTCCGCCACGCGGGTGATGGCAGCGGGATCCGGCTCCGCCGGGAAGAGGCGGACAGCGCCGTCCCTCTCGTCGATCTTCGTTATCCCGGAGTTCGCCCCGAGGGCGCGGACCAGCGCGATCCTGCAAAGGTTCATCGCCGTGGTCGGCGGCTCGCCGAAGCGGTCGCACAGCTCGTCGATCATGTCCTCGTAGTCGTCCTCCGAGCCGATCCTGGCAAGTTTTTTGTAAATCTCCATTCTCTGAGGAGAGGACGGGATATAGCTCTTCGGCAGGTACGCGTCGAGGCGCAGGTCCACGGCGCACTCCGCGGGCTTCTCCACGATCTCGCCCTTTTCTTCGATGACCGCCTCGCTGAGCAGCTTCATATACAGATCGTAGCCCACCGCCTCCATGTGGCCGTGCTGTTCCGCGCCGAGAAGATTTCCCGCGCCCCTGATCTCCAGGTCCCGCAGGGCGATCTTGTACCCGGCGCCGAACTCGGCGTATTCCTTGATGGCGGAAAGCCGCTTTTCGGCGACTTCGGTCAGTTCCTTGTTCTTGCGGTACGTGAAGTACGCGTAGGCGCGTCTTCCGGATCTGCCCACGCGGCCCCTGATCTGGTGAAGCTGGGCGAGACCGTAGTTGTCGGAATTCTCGATTATAAGCGTGTTTGCGTTGGGGATGTCGACGCCCGTTTCGATGATGGTGGTGCAGACAAGCACGTCCACCTCGCCTCGGATGATCGCCTCCCAGATCTCCTCCAGCTCCTCCCGGTCCATTTTTCCGTGCGCCACGGCGATCCGCGCCTCCGGGATGTTTTCCTGTATCCTTCGAGCGACGCCGTAGATGCCCTCCACCCGGTTGAACAGATAGAACACCTGCCCGTCCCGGCGGAGCTCCCGGCGGATCGCCTCGTAGATTATCACGTCGTCGTATTCGAGGACGTAGGTCTGCACCGGCGAGCGCTGGCCCGGCGCCTCGTCCAGGATGCTCATGTCGACGATGCCGCCCATGGCCATATTCAGCGTCCGCGGAATGGGCGTGGCGGTCAGCGTCAGCACGTCCGCGTTCGCCGCGATCTTTTTCAGTTTTTCCTTCTGCGCCACGCCGAAACGCTGTTCCTCGTCCACCACCACAAGGCCGAGATCCCGGAACTCCACGTCGGCGGAAATGAGCCGGTGAGTGCCGATGATGATATCGGTGTCGCCGTGCCTGAGCTTGCGGAGGGACGCCTGCTGCTCTCCCCTCGTTCTGAACCGGGAGAGCATATCGACGGACACCGGGAACGCCCTGAGGCGTGTCACGAAGCTCTTATAATGCTGGTACGCCAGCAGCGTCGTGGGCACAAGGACCGCTACCTGCTTTCCGCTCATCACCGCCTTGAAGGCGGCGCGAAGGGCGACTTCCGTCTTGCCGTAGCCCACGTCGCCGCAGATGAGGCGGTCCATGGGGTACGGCGCCTCCATGTCGCGGCGCACGTCGTCTATGGCGCGGGTCTGGCCGTCGGTCTCTTCGTATTCGAAGGTGGAGGCGAACTCCCGGCTCATCTCGTCGTCCGGCTCGAAGGCGATGCCTTTGGTCCTGCGGCGGCGGGCGTAAAGCTCGATGAGCTCCTTCGCCATTTCCTTCGTGGCTTCTTTTGCTTTTGTGCGGGCTCTGTTCCAGTCGGCGCCGCCCATCTTCGACAGCTTTACCGCGCCCGAATCGGCGCCCGCGCCGATGTATTTCGACACGAGATCGAGCTGATCCACCGGCAGGAACAGGTTGTCGCCGCCGGCGTAATCCAGCTTCACGTAGTCGCGGGACACGCCGTCCACGGTGAGATTCTCGATGCCGCGGTACATACCGATCCCGTACGCGGCGTGGACTACCAGATCGCCCACCTCCAGGTCGGAATATGAAAGTATGGTCTCGGCGGCGTCCTTCATCGCCTTGAATTTCTTGCTCACGAGCCGCCGTCTTACGGTGCCGGCGCCGGAAAAATCAAGGAGAGCGCCCCGGGAAGCGGCAAGCTCGAAACCGCCGGGCAGACTGCCCGCAGCCGTGACGACGATACCGCGTGTTCCGTCCGTCGCCGGGAGTTCGTCGCCGCCGAAGGGGTATACGGTGATACCTTCCTCCACCAGCTTCTGCGAGACGTTGCTCCTCTCGCTTTCCGTGGCGAAAAGCACGCCCACGGTGTAACCGCGGCGCACGAAGGACCGGACGTCGTCGAAGAAAAGTTCCGAGTTTCTCTTATAAGAGGGGGCGTGGCGCGCGCCGAAGTCGAAAGTCACGCCGTTCTTTATCCCCGCCGATTCCGCCGATCCGATGAGCCCCGCGGCGTACACGGTGAAGGCGGTGCGTGATTTTTCCGTGACCTTGCCGAAGCCGGCGACGTATCTGTCGGTATCGAAGGAGGTGAAAAGCTCGCCGGTCTCGAGAAGACCTGCAAGACTCTGCGCAAGCAGCGTCTCCGCCGCCTCTGCTCTCGATTTGAGTTCAAACGATCCGTCCAGCACGACGACTCCGTCGAAGTGATCGAGGAGACATTCCTCGCCACGGCAGATCACCGGGATGTATTTATCGGACGATTCGGGGTCCATGCCCTCACGGAGCCGGGCGAGCTCCGAGAGGATGATCCGCCCGGCTCTGTCCGAGCGCTCGTCCGTCATGCGCGCGAGCTTTTTGAGCTGCGCCGTCAGAAGTTTCGTAAGTTCCTCGCGTATCTCTTCCGTCAGGATGACCTCCCGCGCCGGTGGGATCACGATGCTGTCGCTGAAATCGGTGAACCGCTGAGTCACAGCGTCGAAATAACCGAGGCGGTCGATCTCGTCGCCGAAAAGCTCCATCCTGCACGCGCGTCCGAGGGGCGGGAACACATCCACGATGCCGCCGCGGACGGCGAACTGTCCGGGGCCCTCCACCAGTTCCACGCGGGTGTAGCCGTTTTCGGTCAGTTTCAGGCAAAGGGCGTCCGTGTCGACGGTATCGGCGCTCCTTATGACCGTAGTCCTGGAGACGAACTCCTCCCTGCCGACTGTGATCTGTAGTGCGCCGTAAATGCCGGCGCAGACGGCCGCGGGGGCGGAATCCGGCTCGAAAAGGCGGTTCAGCACCCGGAGGCGGTCGTTCTCCGTCTCGTGAGACGTGGTGATATTGTTGAAATTATAGTCCCGCGACGGGTAAAACAGCGCGTCGACCCCGCGCTCCGTCAGCGCGGCGGCGGCTGTCGACGCCTCACGGTCGTCGGGGAACAGGAGCAGCACCGACTTGCCGGAAAGGGTCACGTCCTCCGCGAACGCAAGCACGAAAACAGACCGGGCGGTCTCCGGAAGGCCCCCGGCTACGGCTGGGCGGATCGCCCCCCGCCCTCCGGCGGAGAAAGCGAGATCGCTCAGGTCTCTGTATTCTCTGTTCTGCCTCAGTATCGCCGAGGCGACGTCATAACTCATGAACGGCTCTCCTCCGCGTCGTTGCTCGTCTTCTTTTTACCGTTGAATGCGCCCATGGCGGCCTCCGTTTTGCCGTCCACGATCATGCGGACCGCCTCCCAGACGTCCGGGAAGGTCGACGCCACGGCCGCGGCGTCCGCCTCGTCCGGCCTGCTCAGGACCCAGTCCGCCAGGTCGTAATCCTCCCGGGGCTTCTTCCCCACGCCGATACGGATGCGGGGAAACTCGTCCGAGTTGAGGAGGTAGATGATGTTGTAAAGCCCCTTCTGCCCGCCGTCGGAGCCGCGCACGCGTATGCGGAGCCGCCCCGCGTCAAGGTTCACGTCGTCGGAGATGACGACGAGCCGCTCCGGCGGGATCTTGTAGAAGTCGCAGGCCTCCTTCACCGCCTGACCCGAAAGATTCATGAAGGTCTGGGGCTTGAGAAGCAGGACGGGGGTGCCGTCGACGGAGCACCGGGCGACCAGGGACTTGAATTTCAGGTCCTTTATCTTTACGGAAAGCCGGTCCGCTATAAAGTCGATTGCCGAAAATCCGGTGTTGTGGCGTGTCCCCTCGTATTTGTCACCGGGATTGCCGAGACCGACTATAATGTATTCGGGAGGCCCCTTGGGCTCCTCCGTCTTCCGTATCCTTCTGAAAAGCTCGAAAATATCCGCCATATCAACCTCTCTTTTGCGCCGGCAGGCGGCGCGGTAACTCAAAAACACGACAAAAAGCCCCGTTTCCCTCTGCGGGCGGGTGTGTATTCCATATTTTATTATTATATTATATGAAAACGCGCTGAAAATCAAGGGAAAGTTGAAAAAAAACGGAAAAAGTTGAAATTGCTGTTTACAAAGCCGAAATTTTGTGTTATACTCTTCTCGCAACCGGTTTTCGCCAATTGCATAAAAGATTATCGTCAAAAGTCGAAATTTTGTTCACGGCGGGATCTCCCCGCACGGAGGTATGATAAAAGTGACTGAATCCATCAGGGAGATACTGACTCATTTCAGCATCGAACTCAACCCTTCTTCCTACGGCAACGGCCATATCAACGACACGTATCTGGTGGCGACGGACCCGTCGTACATACTCCAGAAGATCAACAAGAACGTTTTTAAGAAACCCGAAGAGGTCATGGAGAACATCAAGCTCGTGACCGAGCATCTGCGCCGTAAGATCATCGCAGAGGGCGGCGATCCCATGAGGGGGACCCTGAACCTGATCGAGACGGTGGACGGCAAGCCGTTCTACAAATCGAACGACGGCGAATACTACAGGATGTACGTCTTCATCGACGGCGCGCGTTCCTACGACGTGGTGGAGAGCCCGGAGCAGCTTTATCAGGCCGCCAAGGCCTTCGGCAGGTTCCAGAACATGCTGGCGGACTTCCCCGCCGAGAAGCTGTACGAGGTCATCCCGAGATTCCACGACACCAGAAAGAGATACGCCGATTTTCTCGCCGCAGTCGAGGCCGACTCCGTCGGCAGAGCCGCGGGAGCAGCCCGGGAGATACAGTTCGTGAAGGACCGCGAGGACGCGGTGGGCGTGGTGGTGGACGATATCGCGTCCGGCATACTGCCGGTGCGCGTCACCCACAATGACACGAAGCTGAACAACGTCCTGCTGGACGAGAAAACGGGCGAGGGCGTATGTGTCATTGACCTCGATACCGTGATGCCGGGTTCCCTGCTCTACGACTTCGGCGACGCGCTCCGCTTCGCCGGCTCCACCGGCGCGGAGGACGAGCCGGATCTCAACAAGATCTGGTTCGATCTGGCGAACTTCGAGGCGTTCACACGGGGATTCGTCGAGACTCTTCCCTCCATCACGGAGCGGGAGCTGGAGCTTCTCCCCTTCTCGGTCAAGCTGCTGACGCTGGAATGCGGTATGCGGTTCCTCGCCGACTATCTCAGCGGCGACACCTACTTCAAGACGGCTTACCCCGAGCACAACCTCATCAGATGCCGGACCCAGTTCAAGCTCATCGAGGATATGGAGAGAAAGATGGGCGAAATGGAGTCCATCGTGAAAAAAATCGCCGGATGAGGCCGCCTCATCGGGCGCAGACCGAAAAAGCACTGCTGTTATCTGACAGAGAAAAACGAAGATCCGCCGCGCTGGCTGCGCGGCGGATCCTTTCGTTTTATTCGTATTTCCCGAGTTCCTTTTTGACCATGCCGGCGATCTGTTCCGCCGCGCCGTCGTAGGGGACGTCGCCGCGGAAGGATTTGTCGCGGTAGGAGACCTCGAACACGCCACGCTCCGCCGTCTTGGGGGAGACGACCACCCGGATCGGCACGCCGAACAGGTCCGCGTCGGCGAACATGGCGCCCGGTCTGATATCGCGGTCGTCGTAAAGAACTTCAACGCCGAGCTTTTCAAGCTCCTCGTAGATCCCCTCGGCGCGACGGGTGACCTCCTCGTCGTCGCAGCGGAGATTGCACACCTCCACCTGCCACGGCGCGATGGACATGGGCCAGATGGGACCGTAGTCGTCGTGGCTCTCCTGGCAGATGGACGCCGCAAGGCGGCCGACGCCGATGCCGTAGCACCCCATGACGGGATACTGCGCCTCGCCGTTCGCGTCGAGGTACGTCATACCCATTGCCTTGGTGTATTTGGTGCCGAGCTGGAAGATATTGCCCACCTCGATGCCTTTTTCTATGGTGATGACGGGCTTGCCGCACACGGGGCAGACCGCCCCGGCGAAGATCTTCGCCACGTCGGCGAACCGGGTCCCGGGAACGTCGCGCTCGATGTCGATGCCGGAGAGGTGGTAATCGCGCTCGCCCGCGCCGCTGACTACGTTGTGAATGCCCTTCAAAGACGAGTCGAACACGACCCTGACTCCCGCGGGAAGACCTATCGGGCCGATGAATCCGGCGACGATGCCGGACTCCTCGGTGACTGTTGCGGGATGTATCTCGAATCCGAGGTAGTTGCGGAGCTTGGTCTCGTTCACGTCAAGGTCGCCGCGGACGAACACGACTATATAGCTGTCGTCCTCGTTCTTCTGATAGACCACCGCCTTGGCAAACCGCTTCGGATCGGCTTTGAGGAACTTCCCCAGATCCTCGATCGTCGTGCATCCGGGGGTGTGGATCTTTTCGATCTCCGCGCTCTCCGCCGCCTCGTTTTCGATCTTCACCTCGGCGGCCTCCATGTTGGCGCTGTAGCCGCACTCGGGACAAATCGCCAGGGTGTCCTCGCCTACGTCGGAGAGAAGCATGAACTCGTGGGAGACGGAGCCGCCCATCATGCCGGAGTCGCTCTTGACGGAGATCACGTTCTTCGCGCCTGCGCGGCGGAAGATGGTCTCGTAGGATTTATGGAGCAGGGCGTAGTACTCCTCCAGGTCCTCCTTCGAGGTGTGGAAGGAATATGCGTCCTTCATGGTGAACTCGCGGACGCGGATCAGGCCGCCGCGGGCACGGGGCTCGTCGCGGAACTTGGTCTGTATCTGATAGATCATGAAGGGATAGTCGGCGTAGGACGCGGCGGTGTCCCGGGCAAGGTGCACCGCGGCCTCCTCGTGGGTCATGCCGAGGACCATCTTGTTGCCGGATCTGTCCGTCCAGCGGGCGAGCTCAGATCCGATGGAGGAATACCTGCCGGATTCCTCCCAGAGAGAGGCGGGCATGGCGACCGGGAACAGGACCTCCTGCCCTCCCGCCTTGTCCATTTCTTCCCTGATGATCTGCTCGATCTTGCGGACGATGCGGCGGCCCGGCATAAAGAGCGAATAGATGCCGTTGGCCATGTATTTCATGTAGCCGCCCCGCACCATCAGCGCGTGGGACTCGATAACGCAGTCCGAGGGCGGATTCTTGAACCTCTGTCCGAGAAGTTTCGATACTCTCATTGTTGTTTTTCCCTTTCTTTTTGGATCGCTGATATTTTACCACCGCCGCGGTCCGTTGTCAACTGTCGAAAATCTCTTTTTCCGTATTGCATTCAGGCCGTTTATTTGTTATAATGTATAAAAAGGCGGAAATCGCGCGCAAAAAGCCGCCGGATTTGACAAAAATCACAAAAAAGAAACGGAAAGGGGTATTATTATGAAACGCACACGTTTGCTGTCCCTCCTGATCGCGCTGATAATGCTGCTCGGAATGCTTCCGCAGATGACGATCGGCGTATCGGCGGAGGACGGACTGCCGGACCTCCAGAATATGAAGGTTTCATCGGGAGGGCTCGTCACCTGGGACGAATATCCCGGCGCGGCACACTACTGGGTGGGCGGAAACGAATTCCTCGGCTCGTCCCGCATCGATCCGGATCAGCCGCTGAGGTTCGATCTTGCGGGCGCACTCGCCGACGCCTACGCGCCGAACGGCACGTACACCCTTGTCGTTGACGCCGAGGACGAGGGCTACAACTCCATCGCACGGTCGACCGTGACGTGGACGTTCACGGGCGGCCTGCCCCGCCTCGCCACTCCGACGAATATCCGCTGGGACGGCTATACCGCCAAATGGGACGCGGTGGAGGGCGCGGAGAACGGATACTACGTTTACCTCACGGACGTGACCAACGGCTTGAACGTCGATTACGGCAGCATAAAAAAGACGGAATTTGACTTTTCACAATCCGTTGTCAACAAGGAACACGAGTACGCATTTTACGTATACGCGGTTGGCTGTCCTTCCGGCTCGCGCAGCGAAGATTCGCCGCTTTCTCCCGCAATACCCGGCCGTTTCATCAGAGATGATCTTTATCTCATGTGCCACGATCTGGGCGGAGAAAGTGTTCTTACCTGGTCGTCGTACGTTGACACGGAAGGCAACACCGCTCCCAGATACGACCTCTTCGAGAATTACGAAAACCCCGCTTTCATATACAACGTGGCAAGGTCGAATTACTTCCGCGGCGGTTTCCCCATCGAGAGAGTTCTGTATCACATAGACGCGCCCAGCGGGACCTATAAATACTCCATCGAGGCGGAGAACGCAGAGGGGATCACGGTCTCAAAAGAGAGCAACGAAGTCGCCGTTGATTACGTTGCCGACACCTCCTCCCCCTCCGTGCAGTACACGGGATGCAAGGCGACCAACGGCAGCCTCGGCGAGCTGAGGATCGACGGAATGCACCTCAGTCTCGGCACGGAGCTCAAATGCAAGAAGGGCGCCACCATGTGGGTGGTCGCCTACGCGGATCACAACCATGAGATAGAGGGCCTCCGCTTCAGCTACGGCGACGAGATCCGCGAAGAACCCGAAAGGATCACCGACACCTCAGTCCGCACGGACGGCGGCATCTTCTGGGAGATCACCGTCCCGGACGAGGACTTCGGCATCGTCATAGATCAGAGCGTCGTCTACGACTGGGTCTCCGAAGTGGAAGTCGGATATGACGAAACGGCAGGCAAGCTTGCGCGTCAGACTCTTACAATAGAATCGGACGATTACTATGCCTACATCAATACGATCCAGAATGAAAGCGGCTACGAGTACGGGTGGCTCTTGCCCGGAAAGAGCTATACGATCAACATCTACGCCTATACCACCGGTTATTACAAATTCACGGACGGCGTGACGCTGACCATGAACGGTAATCCTGTAGAGATCACGTCTGTGGAGGAAGACAGCACGAAGATCCGCGGGACCTATGAGTTCACGGTCCCCGCCGCAGGCAGCGTCATTCTCGCAGAGAGCGGCTCATCGCGGCCGAGAATGGATATCAAAAACAACTCCGGCAGGATCAGCTGGACTGCTCCGGCGGACGCGGCGTATTACGACGTCTGGTGCGGAGACTACATCAGTTCCGAATCGATCGAGGGCGGCGTCACAAGCTACGACCTGAAATCAGCTCTGGCCGATCGGCACGCGCCAAGCGGATGGTACGTCTTCGAAATCGACGCATATGACGCCGAGGACAACGAGATCGCGTACGACTACATAGCGTATTATTTCGCTGCCGGGCTGCCACGTCTGGCGACGCCTACAAACCTCCGCTGGGACGGCTACACGGCGAAGTGGGATCCGGTCGAGGGAGCGAGTTACTACAACATCACGCTGTTCAACAGGGATAATCTGAATCAGATCACGTCGGATAACATATTCGCCACGGAGTTCGACTTCAGCAATTACACCCGGGACAAGCTCAGGGAATATATGTTCACCGTGACGGCGTATCCGGATGAAGAAAGCGATTATTCAAATAGCGAAAGATCGCCCTTCTCCCCCTGGATCGAGGGCAGATACCTTTATGAAGAATACCCGATCACCCTCAGCGGCGACACGCTGAGCTGGGACGTCTACACAGACACAGAGGGAATCCCCGCCGATCATTACTACTACTACTTTGAAGGCGTTAATGAAGGATATTACCGGACGATGTCTTTCACGTACACCTCGGTCAATCTGCGTCAGGTGTTTGAGATGTATGACTTCCCGGACGACAAATACGAGATCTACGGATATGCTGAGAACTGCGAAGGCTATTCCGTCTCCGACTGCAGCAACTCCGTCTTCTACGACTACGTCGCGGACGCGAGGACCACGGTGATCCTCGACGGATGGCAATACGGCGGAGACGGCTCCTCATACAGCGGTGTCCACAGACTGTACGTCAATGGGCTCAACCTTTACCGCTACGACAGTTACAAAATGAATGCGGGAGAAACCGCCACCGTTTCGATAACTCCGGAAGAACGCTACAGATTAACCAATCTGTACCTCTACTACGGCGAGGAACTCCACGAGGTGACGGGCTTCTCGGAAAGACCGGACGGCTCCTACGGCGCCTCCTTCACGATTCCGGACGAGGACTTCAATCTGGTGATCCGTTCCGAATGGATCCTGTATGACATCCCGACGGTGGAATGTTCGTTCAGCGAAACGCCCGGCGATATGCTGGCTCACGTTTACCTCGACAAGCCGGACGAGGCGCCGTACTCCGTTTCCATAAGCGGCATCGAAGGGCCTCACGGAGGCGGAAACGCGGTCATGCGGCCCGGAGCCGAGTATACGGTGACCCTGCAAGTATACGCGGACTACGGCTACAAGCTGCCGGACGACGTGCAGATCTACGCAAACGGTGACCTCTGCACCATCGACAGTTTCTCCGACGACCACAGATACGTTTACGCCACGTACACCTTCGTTCCAACCATGACGATCGATACGATCACGGTGTACGGCGCGATGAGGCCGGCGTATGATAACGCTCAAAGCGTGGACGTCTATGCGGACTACTCCGATCCGTACACGATCCTCTCCGACTACACCGGATGGTACAGGTTGGAAGACGGCGGCTCCTGGGCTTCCATGGAGTACGGCGAGACCTTTGAAGAGGGCGGGAACTACATTCTTCAGATCGCGTACCTCAACGTGGAAGGATGCCCGTGGGGGGCCGGCCTGACTGTCGTGATCCCCGACGAGTCGGTGAT
>JAFWWR010000109.1 GCA_017518025.1 Clostridia bacterium | reverse complement strand
CTACGAAAAAACGGACTCTACGGCCATTAAAATCGTCAAGGTAGAGAAACCCTTGTCTTGGTGGCAAAAGGCCCGTATCGGTGCCTTTTGGTGGCTTTGCGGGGTTCTTATTCTGCCGTTGTGGTCAAACATGTGGTCAAAGGCCCATGTTCGAGTAAAAATCGGGGAAGGGAAAACGCCAAAACCTCAGTATTATCAAGGCTTCCCGAGATTTTCGAATTCTCCGTCACCCATGGGGTGTTACACGCTCCCAAACCAAGTGCGCTACCAGCTGCGCCACACCCCGGCGGAGAAAGGCCCGCGCTGTTGCCGACCCTCTTCCGATTTTTGATTTTACCTCATTCAAGGCGATTTGTCAAGGGAAAACTGCTCCGACAGTCCCGATCTAGCCAAAAGGGAAAGATCACGCCGGCAGAACAGGTGTTTTTTTCACGCCGGTCTTGAAAAACGCATTCCGAATTGGTATAATATTTTGTAAGAAAAACAAGCGTTCCGCGCCGTTATCACGCGGAACTGAAAGGGAATGACATGGCTTTTTCAACTTATCTTGACCGCATGCGCGGCGAGTGCTCCGGGCTGGTCGCCGAACTGGGCGAATATTTCAGATACGTCAGCATCCTCGGCACCGACGTCCGCGCCACCGTCTACCGCGCGGACCGCAAGAGCTCGCTTATCCGCGACGGCTCCGGCGAGTGCGGATTCGTTCTCAAAATGCACGACGGCAGGGCTTTCTACGAATACTCGACGGACGATATCTCCGGAGACAAAAAGGAACTCGCGAAGAAGATCGCCGCCTCCGTCAGGACCGACGAAGATCTCGCGGAGAGGGCGATCTCATGTCCTGTTCCCGCCGACGAGCCCATGAAGAAGGATTTCGGCAGGGACAACGATTTCGCCCGTTTCACCGACGGCGAGCTCCTGGGCTTATGCCGCGGTGTTTCCGAAAAGCTGGTGAAGGCGGACGAAAAGGTACTGAACGCGGTCGCCATTCTCCAGCCGCTGACCGTCTCGAAGCTCTTTATCTCAAAGAACCGCGAGCTTTCCCAGTATTACGGATGGGTCAACGGCATTTCGATGGTAGTTTACAACGACGAGAGAACGATCCAGGCCATGCGTTTTGAGTGCTCGGACAAGATCGCGGAGGTGAAGTCTCTCATGGAAGAGAACACCGACAAGCTTCTCGATCTGGCGACCCACCTCGTCAAGGCGGAGCCCATCGAGCCCGGCGTATACGACGTTATAACCGACAGTTCCATCACGGGACTCATCGCCCACGAGGCGTTCGGCCACGGCGTTGAGATGGACCAGTTCGTCAAGGATCGCGCTCTCGCCAAGAATTACATGGGCAAACCTGTGGCGTCCCCAATCACGAATATGCGCGACGGGGCGGCCTCGGCGCACTCCGTGGCGTCGTATTTCTTCGACGACGACGGCGTTCTCGCCCACGACACGCAGATCATCCGCGACGGCACTCTGGTCGCGGGGCTTTCCGACCTTGTCTCCGCGTCGCAGCTCGGCACGGAGCCCACGGGCAACGGCAGACGCGAATCGTTCAAGCGCAAAGCGTACTCCAGAATGACAAACACCTTCTTCGAGGGCGGCACTGACACTCTCGAGGACATGATCGCCTCCGTAAAGCACGGATATATGCTGTTCGACACGAACAACGGCATGGAGGATCCTAAGAACTGGCAGATCCAGTGTACCGCCGAGTACGGCATCGAGATCGTTGACGGAAAACTGACCGACCACTACGTCTCACCCGTGGTGATGAGCGGCTCCGTGCCGGGTCTTCTGAAGTCCATTTCCATGGTATCGGGAGACGTAAAGGTCATCGGTTCCGGCCAGTGCGGCAAGGGATATAAGGAGTGGGTCCGCGTTTCCGACGGCGGCCCGAATCTGAAAGTGAGGGTGAAACTGGGATGAAAAGACTGATCGAATTTCTGAAGAATGAGCCCCGCGCCGACGGGTACAGGATAAACGAGCAGACCACCACGTCGTACGAACTGTTTTTCGTCCACGAGAAACTGGAGACCGTACGCTCCACCGACACGGTGGACACCACCGTGACGGTCTATTCCGACCACGACGGCTGCCGCGGCGACTCCTCATTCGCCGTCTACCGCTCCATGAGCGAGGACGGGATCAAAGAGCGGATCTCCTCCGCCGTGGACAGGGCGAACCTGGTGTTCAACGAGATGTATGAACTGCCGGAAGCGGGCGAGATGAACGAAAAGCTCGAGACAAACATCGACGAATACGATCCGAAGGAACTGGGACGGAAGATCGCCGACGCCGTCTTTTCCGCCGACGCGGACGAGGGGTGCACCGTCAACGCCCTCGAGGTTTTCATATACCGCGACGTGAAGCGCGTGGTGAACAGCCGCGGCGTCGACAAGACGGAGACCGTATGGCGCGCCATGGTCGAGGCGATCCCCACCTTCACCGACGGGTCGGGCTCCGTCGAGCTCTACGAAAACATCAGATTCACCGTTTTCGATGAGGAAAAGATAAAGAGCGAGATCTCGGAAAAGATGAGGGAGGTCCGCGATAGAGCGAGAGCGGAGAGACCCGACGTTCCGATGGAGATCGACCTTGTTCTCAGACCTTTTGAGATCGGGAACCTGATGTTCGAGATCTCCGACAGTCTTGATTATGCCTCGGTCTACGCGAAGGCGAATCTCTGGTCCGAGGGCGAGCGCGTCCAGCCGGAAGGTGACGGAGACCGTATTTCCGTGACCGTGAAACCAGCCGTCAGGGGAAGCGACAGAAGCTCGTTCTTTGACGAAGCCGGAACTACTCTTCAGGGCGTACGGATAATCGAAAACGGAGCGGTAAAGAGCTACCACGGAAGCGACAGGTTCGGCCAGTACCTCGGCGTCACGAGACCCAGCGGCGTCATGGACTGTATCGAAGTCGCCGCGGGAACCATGACGAAGGAACGGCTGGCCGGTGAACGTTATATCGAATGCGCGTCGCTGTCCGGCCTTCAGGTAGAAATATTCAGCGACTACATCGGCGGGGAGATCCGCCTGGCCTATCTCCACGAGAACGGCGTCGTACGGCCCGTCACGGGGATCACCTTCAGCGCCCGTCTCAGCGAGGTGTTGAAGGACGCGCGCCTCTCGGCCGAGATAGTTACCGAACGCTCGTATGAGGGCCCCTCGTTCATGTTGCTGGAAAACGTATCTCTTCTCTGACGGGGTGACGACGTGACGGACGACAGAAGCGCCGAGGCGCGCCGCTACGACGATATGATCGACCTGCCGCGCCCCGAATCGGGCAAACACCCGCGGATGAGCCGTCTCGCCAGAGCGGCGCAGTTCAGCCCGTTCGCCGCGTTGACGGGGTACGAGGACTACATCTCCGAGGAGGGAAGACTGACCGACTCCCGCGGCGAGCTGGATGAGGACGAAAAAAATCTTCTTGATCTGAAGCTCCGGATCCTCGAGGAGAACGCGGAGCTCTCGCCGGAGATCACGGTCACGGTGTTCGTGCCCGACAGGACGAAATCGGGCGGGAAATACGTGACAGAGACGGGAAGATTCAAGAAGATCGACAAAGAAAAGCAGGAGCTTGTTACGGAAAACGGCGGGACTTTCCCCGTGGGAGACATCCTCGCCGTCGACGGCGAAATATTCGGGCGGTGCGAGATCGACTGATCCGCCCGGCAGGAAGGGGTGAGTGCAACGGAAGACAGACGGTTCATCGCGATCGACCTGAAATCGTTTTACGCCTCGGTTGAGTGCGTGGCGAGAGACCGCGACCCGCTGACGACCCACCTGGTCGTCGCCGACCCCACGAGGACGGAGAAGACCATCTGCCTCGCCGTCACGCCCTCGCTGAAAGCGTACGGGATATCGGGCAGGAGCCGCCTTTTCGAGGTCGTCTCGAAGATGAAGGAGGTCAACGCCGCGCGGCGCCGCGGAGCGCCGGGAGGCGCGTTTTCGGGATCCTCCGACGACGCGGTCGCCCTGCGGGAGGATCCGTCTCTCGAAGCGTCGTTCATCGTCGCGCCGCCGCGGATGAATCTCTACATGGAGAAAAGCACGCAGATCTACGGTATTTACCTGAACTACGTCTCGCCGGAGGACGTTCACGTCTATTCGGTCGACGAGGTTTTCATCGACGCCACGAAGTATCTGCGTCTTTACGGAGTCACGGCGCGCGAGCTCGCTCTGAGGATGGTGAAAGACGTCCTTTCGCAGACGGGTATCACCGCCACCGTCGGCATAGGTACGAACCTCTATCTCTCGAAGATCGCCATGGACGTCGTGGCGAAGCACGCCGAGCCCGACGAAGACGGGGCCCGTATCGCGGAGCTGGACGAGGCGTCCTACCGCAGACAAATGTGGACTCACAGACCGTTGACTGATTTCTGGCGCGTGGGCCGCGGATACGCGTCGCGCCTCGAGGAAGAGGGTATCTACACCATGGGCGACGTGGCGCGCGTATCCCTTATAAACGAGGACAAGCTGTACCGGATGTTCGGCGTCAACGCCGAACTGCTGATCGACCACGCCTGGGGATATGAACCCTGCGAGATCCGCGACATCAAGGAATACCGGCCGGAGAACAACAGTCTCAGCACCGGACAGGTGCTTAAAACGCCGTACACCTTCGACAGCGCGCGGCTGGTATGCCGTGAGATGGCGGACATGCTGTCCCTGGACCTTGTGGCAAAGGGACTCGTCACTGATCAGATCGTCCTGACTGTATGCTACGACACCTCCAATCTGTCCGGCGGGCGGGAATACAGAGGCGCCGTCGACACCGACTTTTACGGCCGCCGCGTCCCGAAGGACGCCCACGGCTCTCACAACATCGGACGGATGACGTCGTCCACCCGTCTTATCCTCGAAGCGGTGACGGAGATCTACGACCGCGTTGTCGATCCGAAGCTTATGGTGAGACGTATGTACGTTGTTGCGAACCACGTAAAGGACGAGCGCTTTGCGACCGAGGGCTTCGAGGGAGAACAGCTCGATCTCATGACCGATTATTCCGCCCTCGGAAAGAAAAGGGAAGAGGAAAGAAAAAGATTCCAGCGGGAGAAGAAAAAGCAGAAAGCCCTTATCGGGATCAAAAGGAAATACGGAAAAAACGCCATTCTTAAAGGGATGGATTTCGAGGAGAACGCCACCGCCATCGAGAGGAACGGACAGGTGGGAGGCCACAAGGCGTGACCGCCCGGACGGAAGTTTGCCGGCGGGAAGGAGGAGCTTATGAAGAAAAAAAAGAATGTCAGAAAGATCGTGCTGACGGTCCTTATCGTGATACTGTCGGTAGTTTTTATCGTTTCTGCGACAGTGTTCCTGCGTAACGTCATAAGGTCCTCCAAAGAGAGAAAAGCCAACGAGGAAATTCAGGATATCGTCAGAGAGGCGCGCCGCGAACTGGAGACGGCTGACGGAAAAGACACAGATGAGACGGGCGATCCCGACCCGGAAGGGAAAGATAAAAAGGATTCGCACGTCTATGCCGATTCCGGCGTTCTATACGAATATGACAAGATCTGGCAGCGGAACAATGACATGGTCGGCTGGCTCGAGATCCCGGGTACGTCCATCGCATATCCCGTAGTATATACCCCTGATAATATCGAAAAATACCTGCGCATGGCGTTCGACGGTTCCTGGGCGATCTCCGGAACGCTGTTTCTCGGAGAGGGATGGGATCCGGAAGGCAATTTCTCTCTGGTGTTCGGTCATCACATGAACGACGGATCCATGTTCGGCAAGCTGATGGACTACTATTCCGACCGCGAATCGGCGAAATATTACAAGACCATCCGGTTCGACACTCTGAAGGAGAAGAAGGAATACGAAGTCGTGACCGCGTTCTACGCGAGGGTCGACTACGAAGACGATCGCACGTTCAGCGGTTATTACGTGAGAGGACTGCCGGATGAGGCGGGATTTGACAGCTACATGGCGAAAGTCCGCTCGGCGGCGATCTACGAGCCTCTCACGGACGTCAGATGGGGAGACGATCTCCTTCTGCTCTCCACCTGCAGCAGCTACTACTCCACCGACGAGCGTTTTGTGGTCGTCGCGAGATACAGACCTTAGCGGAAGACCGCCTCAGGCGCAGGCCGGAAACACGGACAAGACAAAACCGCGGATCTCACCTTTCCGAGGCGAAGATCCCGCGGTTTTTCATTATCCTGCGGCGACGGCGTCTTGTCACATTTGTTTTCGTATTTTGTTCATGGCGCCTTTTTCCAGCCGCGACACCTGTGCCTGAGAGATCCCGATCTCTTTTGCGATCTCCACCTGGGTCTTGCCCCTGTAGTAACGCATATCCACGATGGTCTTTTCCCGGTCGGAGAGCTTGTCCAGCGCTTCTCTCAGCGCGATGTTTTCAAGCCACACCTCGTCCAGGGTGTTCTCGTCCTTCAGCTGGTCGAGAACGTAGACGGAGTCGCCTCCGTCGTTGTAGACCGGGTCGTAGAGGGAGATCGGGTCGCTTATCGCCTCCATGGCTGACGACACGGCGCTCTCCGTTTCCCCGAGCGCCTCCGCGATCTGCCGCGGGGTGGGCTCGCACCCGGTGTCCGAGGTGATCTTCTCCCTGTATCTCAGCGCCCTGTAAGCGAGCTCCCGCACCGAACGGCTGACTCTGATGACGTTGTTGTCCCGGAGATATCTCCGCACCTCGCCGATTATCATCGGCACCGCGTAGGTGGAGAATTTCACGTCCAGGTCAACGTTGAAGTTGTCCACCGCCTTGATGAGACCGACGCACCCCACCTGAAACAGGTCGTCCATGCTCTCGCTTCTGCCGGCGAACCGCTGAATTATGCTCAGCACGAGCCGGAGGTTGCCCGAGATCAGTTTGTCTCTTGCGGCCATGTCGCCGTTTTTTGTTTTCAGGAGCAGATCCTTCTTTTCCTCTGCCGTGAGAGTCGGGAGAGAAGAAGTGTTCACGCCGCACAGTTCCACTTTGCCGTAGTACATTCAATATCCTTTTCGGCCGCCGTTATCCGGCCGCCTTTTTTCTTTCCTGTATCAAAGTATGGACGGCGGCGCCTCGTTTTTATGCAGCGTCGGCGTTTCCACTTTTTTGAAGATCGCCGCCGTCATCCCGCACGCTTTCCAGCATTTTTTCAATGAATATACCGTACCCCCGTTCCGGGTCGTTCACCATCACGTGCGTCACCGCACCGACGAGCTTCCCGTTCTGTATTATCGGGCTTCCGCTCATCCCCTGGACGATCCCTCCGGTCTTTTCGATAAGCTCCGGATCCGTGACGCGTATCTCAAAGCTCGATCCGTCCGGAAGGGCGGGGAGCCGTTCTATCTCGATGGAGTACTTCTTCGGGCCCTCCGGGCCGGTGGTGCACCAGATATACGCCTCTCCGACTTCCACCTTGTCCCGGAGACCGATCTCCGTCGATCCCTCGGGAGATCCGTCCTTCGGCAGCTCGTCCAGTATTCCCAGCACGCCCGCGTCTGTGTTTTCATTCACCGTGCCGAGACGCCGGTCGGCGAACGTCCCCTTCAGCTCGCCCGGTTCTCCCGGCTCGCCCTTTGTCACGCCGGTGATCACGGCGTCTGTCACCGTCCCCGTCGTCATCTCGACCCGTTCCCCGGTCTCGGCGTCGCAGATCCCGTGGCCGAGGCCCATGAACACGCCTGTTTCCGGTATCATGAACGTCACCGTGCCGATCCCGGCGGAGCCGTCCCGCAGGAGCAGACCGATCTTCAGCTTCCCGTCCGCCGACGACCGGACCGGTCTCACGGAGACGTTCCGCTCCTTTCCGTCTCTTTCCAGGAAAAGCCGGATCTCTCCGGTCGAGTTTTCAACGAGGGACACCAGTTCCCCCGACGACCCGATCTCATCTCCCCCGGCTTTTTTTATGACGTCGCCCCCTTCGATCCCGGCGTCCCTTGCCGGGCAGGCCGGTCCTTTTTCGCCGGGGACGTCGCACAGACCCGCCACGGTGAGACCGCGGGAGTTGATCTTCACCCCGAAGGGCATACCGCCTGGGGTCACCTTGAAATTATCGTAGACGCGCACGTTCACGCTTTTGACCGGGATCAACCCGAACAGCCGCGCGTCGCCGCCGACGCTGTAAACGGCGGAGTTTTCCGTCTCAAAATAAGGACTTAACGAAACGGCGCTGTCGCCGTTTTCCTTAACGGAGCAGAGAAAGCATTCGGCGGCTCCGTCGCCGTTCCTGCTGAATGATTCCGGGATCGACCCGTAAAGCAATCCGAATAATAAAAAGGTAACGGCCGCCGCGACGGCGGCGGACCTCGCTTTTATGCAAATCTTTTTCTTCATTTCTGTCGTCCTCGCTTTTCTGTTTTTCCGTCGACTGCTTATAATTTGCACCCCGCAGCATCCGTTTATAACTTGAAAAAATGATTTCGTAATCATTTTTTTGTAAATCGGCCGGCTGCGGGGCGAAGAAAAAGATCAAAGCGAATAAATCCCTTAAATTGGCTCAAAACTTTTGACTTGCGGATAAAAATATGGTAAAATATAATGGTTTAATATAAATACGGAGGTTTAGCATGGTCATTCTGGGCATAGATCCGGGTATCGCCCTTGTCGGATGGGGCGTTCTGAACTCGGAAAACGGCAAGACGCGCGTCGTGGATTTCGGATGCATCAAGACCACCTCCGATATGAAGACGGAGGACAGACTGAGATCCGTTTTCCTCCAGCTTGACGAGATCATCAAAAAATACAAGCCCGGGGCGATGGCGGTGGAAGAGCTTTTCTGGAACACCAACCAGAAGACCGGCATCATCGTGGCGGAGGCCCGAGGCGTCATCCTTCTGGCGGCTAAACTGAACGGCGTCGAGATCTTCGAGTACACGCCGCTCCAGGTAAAGCAGGCGGTGGTCGGCTACGGCAGAGCGGAAAAAAGGCAGGTCATCGCCATGGTGACGTCGCTTCTCGGACTTAGGGAGGCGCCGAAGCCGGACGACACGGCGGACGCGCTGGCGATAGCGCTCTGCCACGCGCAGACGGGCAGCTCTCGCCTCCGCGAATTCTTCAACAAGCCCACGACTATGAGGGGCAAACTGAGATAACTCTGTGACGAGGAGAATCCCGATATGTGGATAAGCGATAAATGGACCGATTACGAGTTGATCGACGCCTCCGGCGGCGAGCGGCTCGAGAGGTGGGGCGACTACGTCCTCATAAGGCCCGACCCGCAGATAATTTGGTCGGGCGACAGGGAAGACCCCCGCTGGAAACGCGCCCACGGCGTGTACCGGAGATCGGGTGGAGGCGGCTCGTGGAAAGTCGCCGACTTCCCGGAATTCTGGACCGTCCGCTACGGCGGCATGACGTTCACCGTAAGACCCATGGGCTTCAAACACACGGGGATCTTCCCGGAGCAGGCGGCGAACTGGGACTACGCCTCCCGCATGATCCGCACCGCCCTGGAACGGGACCCGGGCAGGGAGGTCAGAGTCCTCAATCTGTTTGCGTACACCGGATGCGCCACCGTGGCGTGCGCTAAAGCCGGAGCGTCCGTCTGTCACGTGGACGCCTCAAAGGGAATGGTCGGCGCCGCGAAGGTGAACATGGAGCGCTCGGGCCTCTCCGACGCGCCGTGCAGGTACATCGTGGACGACTGCATGAAGTTCGTCCGCCGGGAGATCAGGAGAGGCAAAAAGTACGACGCGGTCATCATGGACCCGCCGTCCTACGGGAGAGGACCCGGAGGCGAGGTGTGGAAACTCGAGGATTGCGCCGACGAGCTCATCACCCTCGTCAGGGGAGTTCTCTCCGACGATCCCGTGTTCTTCCTCATTAATTCCTACACCACGGGCCTTTCACCGGCATCCATGGGGTATATGCTTATGCGTTCCCTGGGCGGGACGGCTGAAAGCGGCGTTCTCGAGACGGACGAGACGGGCCTTCCGGTGACGGACAGCGGCCTCATCCTCCCCTGCGGCGCCAGCGCCAGGTGGTCCGCCTCGAAGTATCTTTGATTTGGATGGTAAAAATGAACGAGATAGAGGTTAAAAACGTAAGCTTCACGTATCCCGGCGACGAGACGAATCCGCCGGTACGCGCGCTGGACGGAGTAACGCTTGAGATCGAGAAGGGATCGTTCACCGTGATCCTCGGTCACAACGGAAGCGGCAAATCCACCCTCGCCCGTATCATATGCATGATCGACTCGCCGGAATACGGCTCCGTCGTCATAGACGGACGCGACATGACGGCGGAAGACGTCACCGATAAAGACGTGCTTGACGCCCGGCGGAAGGTCGGTATGGTCTTTCAGAATCCTGATAACCAGATCGTCGCCACCATCGTGGAGGAGGACGTGGCGTTCGGGTGTGAGAACCTCGGCGTCCCCAGCGATGAGATCCGCCGCCGGGTCGACGAGGCGCTGGAGACCGTCGGCATGACCAAATACGCGAGACACGCACCCCATAAGCTGTCCGGCGGACAGAAACAGCGCGTCGCCATAGCGGGAGTCATCGCCATGAGGCGCGAATGTATCATATTTGACGAGAGCACGGCGATGCTGGACCCCATGGGCCGCCGCGAGGTGCTCGAAACCATCGACAGACTGAACGAGGACGGGATCACCGTGGTGCTCATTACGCACTACATGGAAGAGGCCACCCGTGCGGACAAGGTCTACGTGCTGAACGAGGGCCGCGTGCTCACCTCGGGTACCCCCTCGGAGGTGTTTTCCGACCCGGAGACCCTCTGGAAAGCAAGTCTCGACGTTCCGCAAACCACGGAGCTGCTTTATAAGCTGAAACAGCGCGGCCTCGACGTGCCGCTTGACGTTTTCGATCCGGAAAAATGCGCCAAGGTGATCCGTGACGCGCTGAAAAAGAAAAAGGCGGAGAACGGCGGCTGACCGTTCCCTGAAAGGAGGTATCCCGTGGCGGTTGTAGAACTTCGCGGAATAAACTATATATACAACAAAAACACCCCCTACGAGGTCCACGCGCTGAAGGATATCGACCTCGAAGTAAAAGAGGGGGAGATCACCGGCATCATCGGTCACACCGGCTCCGGCAAATCGACCCTGGTACAGCTCATAAACGGGATCCTGAAGCCCACGGAGGGGCAGGTGTTCGTCGACGGCTCAGATATCTGGAAAGAACCGAAAAAAATACGTGAGGTTCGTTTCAAAGCCGGCGTGGTGATGCAGTACCCCGAATACCAGCTCTTTGCCGAGACGGTGTTCGACGACATTGCCTTCGGACCCAAGAACATGGGTCTTTCCGAAGAGGAGATCAAGTCGCGTGTGATAGCCGCCTCCTCGTTCGCGAACGTTTCTCCGGATCTTATGAACCGCTCGCCCTTCGATCTGTCCGGCGGACAAAAGAGGCGCGTTGCCCTTGCCGGCGTCATCGCCATGGATCCTAAGGTGCTGATCCTCGACGAGCCCGCCGCGGGCCTTGATCCGGGCGGACGCGCCGACATTCTCGGCGGACTCAAAAAATACCAGAGAGAGAAGGGAACGTCGGTCATAATCGTCAGTCACTCCATGGAGGACATGGCGAACTGGTGCGACCGGATCCTCGTTCTCGCCGACGGGAAGATCATTCTTGACGGGACGCCCGACAAAGTCTTCTCCCGTTTCAACGACCTGATCGGTCTCGGACTCGACGTGCCGCAGATCACACGCGTGGCGGCGGCTCTCGCCCGCCGGGGCGTCGATCTCGGCGACGTTTACACCGTGGGATACGCCGCGGACAAAATTTCGGAACTGTTCTGACAAAGGGGCGGGGATCTCCCGCCGCTCACCGGAGATACTATGAAGATGGATATCACGTTCGGCCAGTACGTGGAAGGCAATTCTATCCTTCACCGGCTGGATCCGAGGGCAAAACTCATAATAGCGATCCTCTACGTTGTCGCCATATTCCTGGCGAACAACGTCTGTTCCTTTGCCCTCATTGTCGCGAGCGCCGTCCTGATAACGGTCCTCTCGGGCATCTCCCCCAGGATAATAGGCCGCGGTATCAGACCCGTTCTGATCCTCATCGTTTTTACCGCGGTGATAAATATATTCTTCGTCAGGGGAGATCATCCTCTCGTCAGTTTCTATTTCATCCACATTTACAGAGAGGGTCTCGTCAACGCCGCGTTCATCATAATCCGTATCGTGGTGCTCATAGTATGCACCAGTCTTTTCCTCACCTACACCACCACGCCCATCGCCCTTACGGACGGGCTGGAACAGCTTCTCGCCCCTCTGGCGAAAATAAAGGTCCCCGTTCACGAGTTTTCCATGATGATGACCATCGCGCTGAGATTTATCCCGACGCTTATAGAAGAGACCGAGAAGATCATGAACGCGCAGAAGGCGCGGGGCGCCGACTTTTCCAGCGGCGGCCTCATAAAGCGCGCCAGGGCGCTGATCCCTGTGCTCATACCGCTGTTCATCTCCGCGTTTCGCCGTGCGAGCGACCTTGCCACGGCGATGGAGTGCAGGTGTTATACAGGCGGGAAGGGCAGGACCCGGATGAACGTTCTCCGCGCCGGCGTCAAGGATTTTGTCTTTCTGTTCGGAGTTGTTGCCCTCGGCGCGGGAGTGGTCCTCCTCAACAAATTCGCCGGCGGATACCGCTTCGGGTTGTATTGAGCGGGGTGGCGTGATGAAGATCGTGATAAAAGTCCGCTATGACGGCGCCGCGTTCTGCGGCTCTCAGGTCCAGCCGGGCGTGCCGACGGTCCAGGGCGTTCTGACGGAAGCCGCCGGGACTGTATTCGGTTTCGACTGCGACGTCACCGGCTGCAGCAGAACGGACGCCGGCGTCCACGCGCTCAGTTATATCGCCACGGTCGCTCCCCGGGAGCGCCGTGACGACGGCTGGTGTTCCGTCCCCGTGGGGAAGATCCACCGGGCGTTCAACGCCGTCCTGCCGGAGTCGATCGCCGTCGCGGGAGCGGCTGAGATCGACGACAGATTCCACCCCCGTTACGACGTGCTGGAAAAGAGATATATCTATAAGATCTGCGACGGCGTCGTCCGGGATCCGTTCCTTGTGGGCAGAGCTTGGCAGATAAACCGCAGACTGACGGACGACCGGCTCGCGATCATGAGACGCGCGGCGGAGAAGATCGTCGGCAGACACGATTTCGCCTGCTTCATGGCGGCGGGATCCTCCGTCGGCTCCACCGTCCGTACTGTCACCCGCGCAGAGGTCGCCAGAACGTCCCCGGACACGGTGGAGATCAGCGTCAGCGCGGACGGATTTCTATACAATATGGTCAGAATAATCACCGGCACTCTTGTCGACGCGGCATTCGGCCGAATCGACCCGGAAACGTTGCCGGAAGTGATAGAGTCGAGGGACAGGACCCGTGCGGGGCAGACCGCCCCCGCCGCCGGGCTGTACCTCGCGGACGTGGATTACGGAAGAAAAATTGATTTTGAGGCGGAATAACAGAGAAAGGAGGGCGACCGGAATGAACGACGGGGACAAGAAGAATAACGGAAAAGAAATCAGGGAAAAGAAACCCATAAACGTAAGCGGACAGATCAAAAGCGAGAATAAATATTATCTGAAAGTGTCGTCGCGTTTCAGGATCGTCGCATTCGTCCTTCTCGCCGCCTTCATCCTCTTCACGGGATTCATGCTTGTCCGTTACGGCTCGTACATCACCTACGACAATCTCGCGTACCTGGTCCGCGACGCCGACAGAAAAATCGGCGGCGACAGCGGGAGCATCACCGGGATCAACTACTCCACCCACGACGGCCAGTCGTTCGTCAGGTTCCGCGACGGCGTAGCCGTGGCGGGGGCGACCGACGTCACCGTATACGACTCCTCCGGTTCCGAGGTCCTGACAGACAAGGCGGGGTACTCCTCCCCGGTCCTCGTGGCCGGCGACAAGTATCTCCTTGCCTACGATATCGGCACGAAATACTACTCGGTCTATAACTCCCTGACGAGAGTGCTCTCAAGGGAAGCCGATCACGAGATCCTCGGCGCCGATATGAGCGATACCGGCGCGTTCATCCTCCTCACCCGGTCCAAAACGGGCAAATTCGACGTGGAGGTTTACGGCGAGGCGCTGAAACGGGTGATGACCGTCCACAAGGACAAATACGTTATCGACGCGGCGATCAGCCGCGACGGGAAGCGAGTGGCGGTCCTCTCCGCCGTGGAGGGAGACCTGGAGCTGGGATGCGAGCTCTACGTCTGCCGCGTCGGGGAGAGCGATCCTCTCTATTCGGAGACGTTCCCGTCCGCCGCTCCTCTGAGACTTGACTACTATTCCACCGGAAATCTGTCCGTTATCACCGACAGCCGCGTCGTCTTCTATGACGGGAATATGGATGAGCTTTCGTCCGCCGATCTCAGCGGCACGGCTCCCTCCGCCTGCGACGCCACCGACGGCGCACTTGTCGTCGCCTCCGCGGAGAACGCGCTGGGCAACCGGAACAAAATAATCGTTTTCGATAACGGGGGCAAAATGATCCTGAGCGATACCGTCGATACGAGGGTGACGTTCGTCGCCGCGCCGTCGTCGGTTTCGGGAGGTATCGCGGGATACGTCAAAACGGACGGATCCGTCATGATCCTCCCGGCGGCAGGCGAGGCGAAAACGGTCGGCTGCTCCAACGACGTCACGAAACTCATCGAGATGGGGAACGGCGTCCTGGCGTTCACACCTTCCGGCGCGTCGATACTGACGGACAAGACGGACAAAAAGTGATCCGCAGACATTATTCGAAGGAGAATTGATTTGAGCATATTGAGCATCGTATTAGACGTCCTGATCCTTGCGGTATGCGGCCTTGTGATATTCAGGGCGGCAAGGTCCGGATTCATCAAATCTGTAATGGGCCTTCTCAGAGGCATAACGGCGTTCATCGCTGCGTACGCGTTCACCCCCATGGTGGGACGTTTCATAAAAGAGAGATTCATACTCGGCTCCCTGTCGGGAAACATTTCCGACACCATCCGGTCCCTGACGAGCGGAGACGGCGCAAAGAACGTGGCGGATCTCTTCCGCGAGGTACCCGACGCGCTGGGGCAGATCATCGGCAGGTACGGCGCCGACGCCGGGGAGATAGGCGAAGCCGTCGGAGGGGTCACGGGCAAGGAGGCCGCCATCAAAACGGCGTCCGACGCCATCGCCAACCCCGTGGCGGTCACAATATCCAACTGTATCGCTTTCATTCTGATCTTCGCTGTCGTATTCCTGGCGCTGGTCATCGTCACGGCGATACTGGACGCCGTGTTCCACCTTCCGGTGCTGAACGGCGTGAACAAGGCGTTCGGACTGATCTTCGGCGTCGCGGAGGCGCTCCTGTTCGCATGGGTGATAAGCTACGTCGCGGCTGCGGCGGTGAGGGCGCTCGGGTCGGTGGACCCCAACACCTTCGGAGAACAGGTGATCGAGAGATCGTATATCATGAAGTTTTTCCTGTCATTCAATCTGCTCGGAGTGATCGGAAACGTCCTGCATTGAGCAGAAACCCCGATACGGTTCAGAAAGGTAGTTTCAGATGGTAACATGTTCCAGATGCCATAAGAGAATGGCGGTAATATTCCTCACCAAAATGGAAGGCGGGGAGACGAAGCAGGAGGGCCTCTGCATCAAGTGTGCGAAGGAGCTCGGCATAAAGCCCGTGGAGGACGTTCTGTCCAAGATCGGGCTTGACGACGATGCGATCGACAAGCTCGACTCGGAGATGGAGGATTTCATCGAAAACGCCAAGGAAAACGGGATCCTGAACGAGGACGGCGCTCCGGAAGAGGGCGACGGCATCTCCGAGGGCAGGGCTCCTTTCCTCAATCTCCAGAAGCTTATGAACGAAGGCTTCGGAAAAAATGAGAACTCCGGGGAGAAACAGTCAAAGAAGAAGTCCGGAGAAAAGGACAAAAAGAGCAAGGAAAAGCGCGAGGGGAAATTCCTCGCCGGCTATACGCAGAATCTGACCGAGCGCGCGAGAAACGGCGAACTCGACTCCATCGTCGGCCGCGACCGCGAGCTTGAGAGAGTCATGCAGATCCTCTGCAGACGGCAGAAAAACAACCCATGCCTCATCGGAGAGCCCGGTGTGGGCAAAACGGCGATAGCCGAAGCCCTCGCCATAAAGATCGCCAAGGGAGACGTGCCCTTCAAGCTGAAGAACCACGATATCTGCCTCGTTGATCTGACGGCTCTCGTGGCGGGCACGCAGTTCCGGGGACAGTTCGAGTCCCGTGTGCTGGGTCTGCTCAACGACGTCAGGGAAAGGGGCAACGTCATCCTTGTTATAGACGAGGTCCACAATATCGTCGGCGCGGGCGACGCCGAGGGATCCATGAACGCCGCCAACATCCTGAAGCCGGCGCTCTCCCGCGGTGAGATTCAGATCATCGGCGCCACCACCATGACCGAATACAGAAAATACATCGAGAAGGACTCCGCCCTGGAGCGCCGCTTCCAGCCCGTGATAGTGAACGAGCCCTCCGTCGCCGAAACGGAGGAGATCCTTCGCGGGATCAAGGGTTATTACGAGAAGTACCACGGCGTCAGGATCCCGGACTCGATAATCGGCTCCGCCGCGCGGCTGAGCGAGAGATATATCACGGACAGATACCTTCCCGACAAGGCCATCGACCTCATCGACGAAGCGGCGTCACACGTTTCCATGAACTCCCCCGAGATAAACGAGCGTCACGAGACCGTACTCCGTTCCGTGGCGGTGGAGGAGGAGAAGACCGACATTGAAAACCGCATTTCCTCCGATCCCGAAGGAGACAACGAGGCGCTTTACCACAAACTCGCCGACCTGAAGGCCGAGGAGATACGTCTGAAAGAGAACCTCGACCGCCTCGACGCGCTGTGTGAGAAGATCACCCTTCGGGAGAACGATCTCGCCGACGTGATCGAGATCTGGACGGGCATCCCGGCGACCAGCATATCGGAAAACGACTACGTGAAGCTCGAAAAACTCGAGGAAAGACTCTCTTCCCGCATTATCGGCCAGGACGAGGCGGTACGCGCCGTCGCCCGCGCCGTAAGGCGGAACAGAGCGGGCGTATCCTATAAGAGAAAGCCCGTGTCGTTCATTTTCGCCGGTCCCACCGGCGTCGGCAAGACCGAACTGGTGAAGGTGCTCGCGCAGGATCTCTTCTCGTCTCCCGAGACTCTGATCCGACTCGACATGAGCGAATTCATGGATAAGTTCTCCGTGTCGCGTATCATCGGCGCGCCTCCCGGGTACGTGGGTTACGACGACGCGGGACAGCTTACCGAAAAGATCAGGCGCAGACCCTATTCCGTCGTCCTGTTCGACGAGATAGAAAAGGCCCATCCCGACGTGATGAACATACTGCTGCAGATCCTCGACGACGGCATGATAACCGACGCCAGAGGCAAGCAGGTCAATTTCGAGAACTGTATCATCGTCATGACGACCAACGCCGGTTCCACCAACTTCACCTCCCCCGTGGGATTTTCGGAAGACGCCGAAACGAGAGGTCACGACAAGACAATGAAAGCCCTGTCCGATTTCCTCAGACCGGAGTTCATCAACCGCGTGGATGAGGTCATCACTTTCCGTCAGCTGACGAAAGAGGATTTCGTAAAGATCGCGATCATCATGCTCGGCGACCTCCGGAAACTCATGGACGAAAAGGGGATCGGTTTTACGTGGACCGACGAAGTCCCCGCGCACGTGGCGGAAAAGTCGTTCTCGCAGAAATTCGGCGCGAGAAATATGAGACGTTTCATCCAGACCTCCATTGAAGATAAGATCGCGGGACTCATGATAGACAGGAGAGGCGAGGTGTCGTCCGTTTCGGCGTCCCTCGAGGGTGGGGAGATCGCCGTCCGGGCCGACTGACCGCCCGCGACCGAGCTGACTGAATTTTACCGGGAAAGGACAGCTGAGCCATGTATTCTAACGACTGGCACCTGAGAGACACGGAATCCGTCGCCGGGAATCTGCGGACCGATCCGTATTCCGGGCTGACGGAGTCCGAGGCGTCCAAAAGACTGAAGAAAAACGGCAGAAACAGGATCTGGCGTGTGGACCGCGCGTCCGCAACGGGCTACGCTCTGAGCACCGCCGGAGATCTGACGACTCTGCTGCTTATTCTCACGTCCGTCGTCGCCGCCATTTTCGGAAAGAGCGTCACGGCTGCGGCGGTAGGCGTCGTTCTCATTATCGGGCTGTCCTGCAGGGTCCTTACCTATATCAAGGCCAAAAGAATACTTGAGGACGCGGCGAAGGAGGGTATTCCCAACGCCACGGTCCTCCGTGAAGGCAAGCCGCGCGTCATAAACGCCGACTCCATCGTCAAAGGCGACGTGATCATCCTCGGAGAGGGCGACGTGGTGCCCTGCGACGGCCGCATCATAACGGAAGAGGAGGTCCGCGTCAGCGAGCGCGGAGTCACCGACAACAAAAAATCCGTCATCAAGCGCGACACGGTCATCCTGACGGACAGCCAGGGGCCCGACGTGCCGTGCGAATACAGAGTCAATATGCTTTTCGCCGGATCGGTCATCCTGTCCGGCACCTGCCGCATGATAGTCACCGCCTGCGCAGATGATACTCTCATCTGCATGAAGGAGGGCGGCATCATCGTCCCGTCAGGGGAAAAACTCCCCGTTATCGAAAAATACGAGAACTCCTGCAGAACGAGCAATCTTTTCATGCTCGGGATGGTGGTCATCGTCAGCGTCCTGGCGTTCGTTCTGAACAGATCCGGGGGCCTCACCGACACGTTTTT
>JAFWWR010000108.1 GCA_017518025.1 Clostridia bacterium | reverse complement strand
GGTGAGCTGGTTGTGGTCCGTCGCCACGTTGGTGGTGGAGTATATGGGCGCGAGCTCGTGCTGGGCGGGGGCGACCTCGTTGTGCTCGGTCTTCGCCATGATCCCCAGCTTCCACAGCTCGTCGTTCAGGTCCTCCATATATTCCGATACTCTCGGCTTGATGGCTCCGAAATAGTGGTCGTCCATCTCCTGACCCTTGGGCGGCTTCGCGCCGAAGAGGGTCCGTCCGCAGTATCTCAGATCCGGGCGCTTGTCGTACATTTCTTTCGTGATGAGGAAGTATTCCTGCTCGGGCCCCACGGACGAGCGCACGTATCTCGCCGTGTCGTTGCCGAACAACCGCAGGATGCGGAGCGCCTGTCTGTTCAGCGCCTCCATGGAGCGGAGCAACGGAGTTTTCTTGTCAAGAGCGTGCCCTCCGTATGAGCAGAACGCCGTGGGGATGCAGAGCGTCTTTCCTTTTATAAACGCGTAGGACGTGGGGTCCCATGCGGTGTAGCCCCGCGCCTCGAATGTGGCCCGGAGACCGCCCGACGGGAAGGACGACGCGTCCGGCTCGCCCTTTATCAGCTCCTTGCCGGAGAATTCCATGATGACGCCGCCGTCCGGCGACGGGGAGATAAAGCCGTCGTGCTTTTCCGCCGTGATACCCGTCAACGGCTGGAACCAGTGGGTGAAGTGGGTCGCCCCCTTCGACACCGCCCAGTCCTTCATGGCCTGCGCCACGGCGTCGGCGACGCCGGGATCAAGGGCTTTCCCCTCGTCGATGGTCTTTTTCAGCGAGGAGTAGACCTTTGCCGACAGGACGGATTTCATGATCCTGTCGTCGAACACCAAGCTTCCGAAATACTCAGATACCGTTTTCATAATCGATTCTCCCTTCGTTATGCAAAAAAGAAGAGGCGTCTCTCATGCTGACACATGAAAGACGCCTTTGCCTTCATCTTCCGTTGAAAGTGAAATCGCGCCTCCGGATCCCCGATCCGAAGACGCCATTGCCTTCAACGTGGTGCATTATACAACGGCTTTTTTTGTTTGTCAACCCCTTTTTTCAAATTTTTTTGCGATTATTCATTTTTTTCCGTTTTTTCTTGACAAGACGGTCCATGTGTGCTAAAATGCACGTTGTGAGCAAGGACGTTCACTTCCGGAGGGAGAAATCTCCCCGGGAGCGGACGTTCTTCTTTTTATTTGAAAGAGGTGGACCGATATGCTGAAGGAAGGTAAAGTCAGGATCCCGTCGGGATGCGCCGTAGCGGCGGTCATTTCAAAGGAAGGCAACAAAATGACGGGTGAGAGCGTGATCGAGGCGATGAAGCCCATGCACGACAGATCGAACGGACTGGGAGGCGGATTCGCCGGGTACGGGATCTATCCCGCGTACCGCGATCTCTACGCGTTCCACCTGTTTTTTGACTGCCGCGACACGAGAAAAAAGTGCGAGGCGTTCCTGAAGGAGCGTTTCGAGGTGGTAAAGGGCGAGCTTATCCCCACCCGCAAGATGCCGGAGATCACGGACGAGCCGATAATCTGGCGCTACTTCGTCACTCCGCTCCGTTCCGTCCTTGACGACCTTCAGCTCGACGAGAGGGAGTTCGTCGCCCGCACGGTCATGAAGATAAACACCGGAATGGACGGCGCGTACGTGTTCTCCAGCGGGAAGAACATGGGCACCTTCAAGGCGGTGGGATTCCCCGAGGACGTGGGAAGATTTTATAAACTCGACGAATACGAGGGCTACTGCTGGACGGCCCACGGCCGCTATCCCACGAATACGCCGGGATGGTGGGGCGGCGCTCACCCGTTCACACTCCTGGATTTTTCGGTCGTGCACTACGGCGAGATATCGTCCTACGACGCGAACCGCCGGTTTATAGAGATGTTCGGCTACAAATGCACGCTGCAGACCGACACCGAGGTCATAACGTACATTCTGGACTACCTGATCCGCGTCAAGGGGCTCACCCTCGACGAGGCCGCCGGTGTCATCGCCGCCCCGTTCTGGAGCACCATCGAGGGCAAAAAGGAGGGCGGCGAGAGGGAAAAGCTGAAATACCTTCGCACGGTCTTCCCGAGTCTGCTTGTCACGGGACCGTTCTCCATCATCCTCGGTTTCAGCGGCGGCCTCATGGCGCTGAACGACCGGCTGAAACTGAGATCCATGGTGGTCGGGGAAAAGGACGACCGCGTGCTTATCGCCAGCGAGGAAGCGGCGATCCGCGTAATGGAGCCCGACGCGGAGAAGATCTGGGCCCCGTCCGGCGGCGAGCCGGTCATAGTCTGCGTTAAGGAGGGGAGATTCTGATGGGAGTCGAATTCATATATCCCGAATTTGAGGTGATCCGCAACAAGGACCGCTGTATCGCATGCCGCGTCTGCGAGCGGCAGTGCTCGAACGAAGTCCATTCCTTCGATCCGGACCGCGGCGTCATGCAGAGCGACGAGACGAAATGCGTCGACTGTCAGCGGTGCGTGTCGCTTTGCCCCACAAGGGCGCTGAAGATCGTGAAGAGCGACTGCGCGCTCAGGGAAAACGCCAACTGGCAGGGCGATACCATAAAGGAGATATATAAGCAGGCGAACAGCGGCGGAGTTCTGCTGTCGTCCATGGGGAACCCGAAACCGCTTCCGGTATACTGGGACAAGATCCTCATCAACGCCTCTCAGGTCACCAACCCGCCCATCGACCCGCTCCGCGAGCCCATGGAAACGAGAGTCTTCCTCGGCAAAAAGCCGGACAGGATCGAAAGAGACGGGAACGGCAATATCAAATGTGATCTGCCTCCGCAGATCGAGCTTTCCGTGCCGGTGATGTTCTCCGCCATGAGCTACGGTTCCATCAGCTATAACGCCCACGCATCCCTCGCCCGCGCCGCCACCGAACTGGGGATCCTCTACAACACCGGAGAGGGCGGACTCCACGAGGACTTTTATAAATTCGGCAAAAACACCGTCGTCCAGGTGGCATCGGGCAGGTTCGGAGTCCACGAGGACTACCTTAACGCCGGCGCCGCCATAGAGATAAAAATGGGGCAGGGCGCGAAGCCCGGCATCGGCGGCCACCTGCCGGGCGCGAAGATCGTAGGCGACGTGTCGCGGACCCGCATGATCCCGGAGGGCTCGGACGCCATCTCCCCGGCGCCCCATCACGACATTTATTCGATCGAGGACCTGCGCCAGCTCGTCTTTTCGCTCAAAGAGGCGACCGGGTACAAAAAACCCGTCATCGTGAAGGTTGCGGCGGTCCACAATATAGCCGCTATCGCCAGCGGCATCGCCCGGAGCGGCGCGGACATCATCGCCATCGACGGCTTCCGCGGCGGCACCGGCGCGGCGCCCACCCGGATCCGCGACAACGTGGGGATCCCCGTGGAGCTCGCTCTGGCGGCGGTAGACCTGCGGCTCCGTGACGAGGGTATCAGGAACAACGTCTCCCTGGTCGTCGGCGGCTCCATCCGCTCCGCGGCGGACATGGTAAAGGCCATCGCCCTGGGCGCCGACGCCTGCTATATCGCCACGGCGGCTCTGCTCGCCATGGGATGCCACCTCTGCCGCACATGCCAGACCGGCAGGTGCAACTGGGGCATCGCCACCCAGCGGCCCGATCTCGTCAAGCGGCTCAATCCCGACATGGGGTCGGAGCGGCTCGTCAACCTCATCACGGCGTGGCGCCACGAGCTGATGGAGATCATGGGCGGGATGGGCATCAACTCCGTCGAGGCGCTCCGCGGCAACCGGCTCATGCTCCGGGGCGTGGGGCTTAACGAAAAGGAACTCGGGATACTGGGTATCTCGCACGCGGGGGAATGATAAATGAAAAGAGTTTACGTAAACGAGGAATGGTGCCTCGGGTGCCACCTCTGCGAATACAACTGCGCCTATGCCAATTCCGGACTGAGCGATATGGCGGTCGCCCTGAAGGACAAAAAGATATTCCCGCGCATCCGGGTGGACGGCGAGGACAGGATCACCTTCGCGGTGTCCTGCCGTCACTGCGAGGACCCGCTCTGCGTCAAGAGCTGCATCGCCGGAGCGATCTCAAAGATCGACGGCGTGGTGAAGATCGACCGCGACAGGTGCGTCGGCTGCCTCACCTGCGTGCTTGTCTGCCCCTACGGGGCTCTTGCCCCGGGAGAGAACGGCACCATGCAGAAATGCGAGCTCTGCCTCGAGAACGCCTGCGGCGAGCCCGCCTGCGTCACGGGATGTCCCAACCGGGCGATAGTATACGAGGAAAGAGGCGGAGCGGAATGAAAAGATACGTTATAATCGGCAACGGGACTGCGGCCGTCGGGTGTATAGAGGGGATCCGTTCCGTCGACAAGACAGGCGACGTCACCGTGATATCCGGCGAAAAGCATCACGTTTACAGCCGCCCGCTGATCTCCTACTACCTCGAAGGGAAGACCGACCTCGAGCGGATGAAATACCGCCCCGAGGGCTTTTACGAAGAGAACGGCTGCCGGGTCCTCTCCGGCGTGAGAGCTGCGGCGATCGACTCCGCAAACAAGAACGTCGTTCTCGATAACGGCGGCTCCGTCGAATACGACGCGCTCTGCGTCGCGACGGGATCCCGGCCTTTCGTTCCGCCCTTCGCTGGGCTTGACACGGTGGAAAAGAAGTTCTCCTTCATGACCCTCGACGACGCGCTGGCGCTGGAGAGCGCCCTCGCGCCGGACTGCCGCGTGCTTATCGTCGGCGCGGGGCTCATCGGTCTGAAATGCGCCGAAGGGATCTTCGACAGAGTCGGGTCCGTCACGGTGTGCGATCTTGCGGACCGCGTGCTCTCGAGCATCCTCGACGCGGAGTGCGCCTCCGTCGTGCAGGAGCATTTAGAGGAGAAGGGGATCCGTTTCCTGCTCGGTGACAGCGCGGACCGGTTTGAGGGGAACGCCGCGGTGATGAAAAGCGGCGAGCGTGTCGAATTCGACGTCCTTGTTCTGGCGGTGGGCGTCAGAGCCAATACCGAACTCGTGAAGGAGGCCGGCGGCGAGGTCAACCGGGGCGTCGTGGTAAACGAGAGCGAGCAGACCTCCCTTGATTCCGTCTGGGCTGCCGGCGACTGCGCCGAGGGCTTCGACGCGTCTGCTGGCGCGAACAGGGTCCTCGCCATCCTGCCGAACGCATATATGCAGGGAAGAGTCGCCGGGATCAACATGGCGGGCGGCGAGGCGGCGTTCGACAACGCCATTCCTATGAACTCCATCGGATTTTTCGGTCTCCACATCATGACCGCCGGCTCCTACGGCGGCGAGATGACCGAGGAGCGGGAAGACGGGAACGTCAGACGCTTTTTCACGGACGGAGACCTGCTCAAGGGCTACATCCTTATCGGAGACACGGGCAGGGCGGGGATATACACTTCTCTCATCCGCGAAAAGACGCCCCTTTCCACCGTGGATTTCGAATTTGCGAAAAAATATGCATCAAATTTAATATTTTCTCAGGAAATACGTAGAAAAAGATTCGGAGGCGTTGTATAATGGTAGTGTGTGCTGAAAAACTCGACCATCGCGGGATCAACGAGGCGATCCGGGAGGCGGGTACGGAATGTACCCTGACCGGCTGCCTCGGACAGCGCTTCATCGGCGCCGGGATGGCGAACTGCTCCCTGACCGTCGAGGGGATCCCCGGGAACGCGCTGGGCGCGTACCTCAACGGCGCCATGATCTCTGTTGGCGGCAACGCCCAGGACGCCGTGGGCGACACCATGAACGACGGGAAGATCGTCATACACGGCAGCGTCGGCGACGCCGCCGGATACGCCATGCGCGGCGGCTCCATCTGGGTCGCCGGGGACGCCGGATACCGCGCAGGGATACACATGAAGGCGTACCGCGACAAGGTGCCCCTCATGGTCATAGGCGGATGCGCGGGAAGCTTCCTCGGGGAGTACCAGGCGGGCGGAGTCATCGTGGTCCTCGGGTTCGGGGACGGCTCGCGCCGCATCGTCGGCAACTTCCCCTGCACGGGGATGCACGGCGGGAAGATGATACTCCGCTCCGACTGCCGGGACGTGACCTTCCCGGAGCAGGTCACGGCGCGCGAGGCCGACGGAGAAGATATCGCGGAAATAAGGAAATACGTATCGGAATACTGCCGCCTGTTCGACGGGGACGCGGAGGAGATCATGGACTCTCCTTTCACCGTGGTCACGCCCGACAGCGGGAATCCGTATAAAAGACTGTACGTTGCAAACTGAAACGGGAGGAAATCATGTACTATTCAAAAGAAGAAGTTATGCAGTACGTCGTCGAGGAGGACGTGAAGTTCATCCGTCTGGCCTTCTGCGACGTGTTCGGGAAGCAGAAGAACATCTCGATCATGCCTGACGAACTTCCGAGAGCATTTGAGCACGGCATCGCGTTCGACGCTTCCGCCGTAGCCGGCTTCGGCGACGAGACCCGGTCCGACCTCTTTCTCCATCCCGATCCCGGCACTCTCACCTGGCTTCCATGGAGGCCGGAGCACGGCAAGGTGGTGCGGATGTTCTGTTCCGTCGCCTATCCCGACGGGAGGCCCTTCGAGTGCGATACAAGGACGCTGCTGAAGGACGCCGTCCGCGACGCGGAGAGGGAGGGCTTCACGTTCCGCTTCGGCGCGGAGCAGGAATTCTATCTGTTCGAACTGGACGAGAAGAACAGGCCGACGGCGATCCCCTACGACAACGCCGGCTACATGGACATCGCCCCTGAGGACAGAGGCGAGAACGTCCGCCGTGAGATCTGCCTCACTCTGGAGCAGATGGGCATCACCCCGGAGAGCTCCCATCACGAGGAGGGCCCCGGTCAGAACGAGATCGATTTCCGTTATGCGGACGCGCTGGAGGCCGCCGATAACGTCATGACGTTCCAGACGGTGGTCAGGACCGTCGCCCGCAGGAACGGGCTCTACGCCGACTTTTCCCCGAAGCCGCTGGGCGACTGTCCCGGGAACGGCTTCCACGTCAACTGCTCGGTAGTACCGGACGACTCCCCGGAAAAACTGCGTCACATGATCGCGGGCGTGCTGAACAAGGCCGTCGCGATGACGGCGTTCCTCAACCCGTCCGCGGCGTCGTATAAGCGCCTCGGGCAGATGAAGGCCCCGGCGTACGTCTCATGGTCCGCGGAAAACCGCTCCCAGCTCGTGCGGATCCCCGCCGCGTCTGACGAATACCGCCGCGCGGAGCTCCGCTCGCCGGATCCGTCGGCGAATCCGTATATTACGTTCGCTCTGGTCATCCGCGCGGCTCTGTACGGTCTCAAAAACGGAATCGAACTGCCCGAGCCGGTCAACGTTAATCTGTACCGTGCGGACGGAGAAACGCTCCGCGGTCTCGAGAAGCTGCCGGCGGACCCCGACGAGGCGAAACGCGCGGCGCTGGCCGATGAATTCATAAGAGGGATCATCCCGAAACAGATACTCGATATTTACTGCGGGATCTGACGACACAAAAATCCGGTGAAAGGGGGACACGCGCTTGAGTCTGATGGAGCAGGTGTACAGCGTTCTTTTGGTCTCGTCGTCCGAGAAGATAAGCCGGGCGCTCCGCGAGATCTTTTCCGTCCCCTCGTTTTCTCCGTTTACCGTCGTCGGAAGCGTCAGCGCGGCGGAACGGGCCGCGGCGGAGCGCGAATTCGATCTCATAATCGTGAATTCGCCCCTGCCGGACGACGGCGGACTTCGATTTTCCGTCGACGCGGCCGACCGCTGCGACGGTTCGGTGGTCCTGTTTCTCGCCAGGGAAGAGCAGTACGACGAGGTTTGGGAGACTTTGGTCTCCCGCGGCGTGTTCACCCTGCGCAAGCCCTTGTCGAAAAACGTTATGGAGGCGGCGTCCGACTGGCTGATCTCCGCCCGGGAGCGGATCAGACGAACTGAGAAAAAGACGCTCTCCATCGAGGAAAAGATGAACGAGATCCGCCTTGTGAACCGCGCGAAATGGCTGTTAATCAGCGAGCTGAAGATGACCGAGTCCGACGCCCACAGATATATCGAAAAGCAGGCCATGGACCGGTGCATCCCGAAGCGCCGCGTCGCCGAGGAGATAATAAAAACATATAACTGAAAAAGCGCCCTCGGGCGCTTTTTTCATATTGATCCTGTTTTACAGCAGCGCGGAGTAAACCTGCTCGCCGCCGTTCACAAAGACTTCGATGATATATCCGTCGCGGATGATCCCCAGATCCCGGACCTCGCCTTCGTGGACTACCGGCTCCCGGCCTGTTCGTTCGATGATGAATCCGCTGTCTGTCCGTTTTACAGCCGGATCGGACGTTTTCAGCAGATGACGCACCTCCTCCACGGGCCACGCCGTGATCCTGCCGCCCTCCAGCTTCAGTTCCCTGGGGACCGACAGACATCCCACGTCCCTCTCGGCGTATTTCGCGTAGCTCCAGCCGGGTATCCACGTTATCATAATATTTCTTCCTCTGTGGTCCCGGAATACCTGACCCGCGTACTGGTCCGGGCCGCGATCCACCTCTGCCGAGTACCGCAGGTCGAATTTCCCGTCGCGGAAATCGCCGTACATCACGGAAAAATAGTGATCCCCCTCAATGGGGCAGACGGACGCGGTCAGCAGATACGTGTCGCCGGCAGGCATAAACGAGGGACATTCCGTGAACCTTCCCTCCGCCCACTCGCGCATGACGCCGAGATATGTCCACCGTTTCAGATCGGGGCTCTTATACAGCAGCAGTCTCGCCGCCCTCGCTTCGGGATTCCCGGACGCGATCACGCAGTAGTAATCGTCTCCCGCCCGGCAGAGCGCGGGATCGCGGAAATCTCCGCTCCACTCCGGCGGATAATCCCTGATGACGGGATTGCCTTCGTATTTCGTGAAGCTGATCCCGTCCTCCGAATACGCCATGCTGATGGTCTGCTCGGTCTTCCCCGTGACGGAGGCGTAGTACAGGTACAGCACGCCGTCTTTGACCGTCGCGGTTCCTGACCAGCATCCTCTGTCGTCGTAATCGGTATCGGGGCAGAGCGCCGGCGGCAGCTCCTCCCAATGGAGAAAATCCCGGGTCCTCGCGTGCCCCCAGTACATGAACTCCTGCCAGGGGTACTCGAAGTTCGGCGAATGCTGGTAGAAAACGTGATAATATCCCTTGAAATAAACGAGCCCGTTGGGGTCGTTGATCCATCCTTTTGCCGGCTTATAATGATATTCGGGTCGTGTCAGATAGTCCATCAGGCGATTCCTTTCTTCTGCGGTTTTCGGTTTGTCACAAGGAAATTATAACTCAAAACGGCGCGGTTGTCTATAAGACCGCCGTAATTTTATCATTTGACCGCACCGCTCAACTTTCGCGGGAACGGCGTTTCCGCGGGTGAAGAAAACAGTCGAAATTCACGAATTGTTCATTGACAAATCGGCTATGATTTGCGATAATAAAAAGATAGAAAACAAAGGAGGTGAAAACGGTGATCGAAGTATCGAAAATGGGCTCCGAGATAGTGCCCCTGCTTCAGGACCACGGTCTGAGATGCGAAGACGTCGCCGTTTTCGCCATGACCGATATGGCCCTCGACGGCACCCGCGCCGACGTTTGCCTCGTTCTGACCGAAAAAGAGCTGCTCGTCATCACCGGTTACGTCCGTGACGAGGGCAGACCCGGGAAAAAGCACGCCAGAGTATTTTCGGAGACTTCCTGCGAGACCTATGGATCGGAAAAGCTCAAGGAACTGAAGGTCGAAGAATACATATCCACCGGATGGTTGACCGCCACCTTCGACGGCGAGCCGACGGAGCTCGCCGCCATGACGAAAACGTCCCTCCGGGACGTGCGGATCTTCGTCAAATACGCCTCCGCAAAGCTTGAGGGCAGGGAGGAAGAGATCGACGAGAACGATTTCAAGGACGACAGATTCTGCCCCAAGTGCGGACGGCGCTATCCGGACCCGGAGCGCAAGATCTGCCCGCACTGCATGGAAAAATCGAAGCTCTTTAAGCGGCTTTTCGTCTTCGCAAAGGGTTACCGCCGCTACATGGCGGCCATCCTGTTCGCCCTCTGCCTCACCGCGGCGCTGGGCGTCATCGCGCCCTACGTCTCGACGGAGTTCTTCTACGACAAGGTGCTCCGCGCCGGCAATTCCTGGTACGGCCGGCTGCTCGAAGCGGCGCTGCTGGTCCTTCTGCTGCGGCTTTGCTCTATGGGTATCGGTACGCTGTCCGGTATCATCTCTGCGCGTGTGTCAGCCAGTGTGACCTATAAGCTGAAGATCACCATCTTCTCCGCCATCGAGCGCCTTTCGATGTCGTTCTTCTCGGCCCGTCAGACCGGCGGACTCATGAATCAGATCAACAACGACTCAAACGAGATATACTGGTTTTTCTGCATGGGCGCGCCGGAGCTGATCCGCAACGTGATCCAGATCGCCGCGGCCCTCGTTATCATGTTTATCATGAACGTGCCCCTTGCGCTTTGCGCCGTGGTGGTGGTGCCTCTGTTCGCCTTCGTCGTGAACCGCCTTTTCAGCCGGATGCACACCCTCCACGCCAGATCCTACCGCAGCAGCCGCGCCCTCAACGCCACTTTGTCCGACGCGCTGGCCGGATTCCGCGTGGTCAAGGCGTTCTCCCGTGAGAAGGAGGAGACGGCGCGCTTCAACGACCGTTCCGAGCGGCTCGCACGGGACAGTCGCTCCGTCACCGTGTTCAACAACACGGCGTTCCCGGCGGCGTCGTTCATAATGAATCTGTCGAACCTCATCGTCTGGTCCGTAGGCGGCTGGATGGCCGTCACCGGCACCGGAGGGATGACCTACGGCCGCCTTATGGCGTTCATCGCGTATTCCGCCCTGATGAATCAGCCCATGTTCATGCTTGTCGACATGGCGTCCTGGTTCACCGCCTGCACCAACGCCATGCAGCGTCTTTTCGAGATCTCCGACGCCGAGCCCGACGTCCGCGAGAGGGAAGACCCCGTGAAGCTCGACGGGATGCGCGGCGATGTGGAGTTCAAAAACGTGGGCTTCTCATACGAAAAGGGCAAAAAAGTCATCGACGGCGTGTCCTTCTCCGTGGGGGCGGGCAGATCCCTCGGGATCGTCGGCCACAGCGGAGCTGGGAAAAGCACGCTCGCCAATCTGCTTATGCGTCTCTACGAGGTGGAGGAGGGCGAGATACTGATCGACGGCGTCAACGTGAAGGATCTGTCATTCGACGACCTGCGTCGCAACGTGGGCATCGTCTCCCAGGAGACGTATCTTTTCGTCGGAACAATAGCCGACAATATCCGCTACGCGCGTCCGGACGCCACCGACGAGGACGTGATCGCCGCGTCGAAGCTCGCCGGAGCCCACGATTTCATCGTGAAGCTCCCGGACGGGTACGAGACCATGATCGGTTTCGGTCACAAGGACCTCTCCGGAGGGGAACGACAGCGCGTCTCCATCGCCCGGGCGATACTGCTGAACCCGAAGATACTGATCCTCGACGAGGCAACCGCCGCCATGGACACCGCCACCGAGCGGATGATCAGCGAGGCGCTGACCGACATCTCGAAGGACAGAACGACCATCATGATAGCCCACCGGCTCTCCACTCTCCGCGACGTGGACAGTCTTGTGGTCATAGACAAGGGAAAGATAGTGGAATCGGGCACTCACGACGAGCTGATCCGGGCGAAGGGGCAGTATTTCGACCTCTACAAGCTCCAGCTCGACGCGCTGAGGAACATCGGCATCACGGAATGAGGAGGGAAACAAAATGAGCAAAAAAGAACTGCGCGACGTGGTGAAACTCCGGTACGCCACTCCGGAAAACGCCGTTTTTGAGGAAAAACGGGGCTTTGTTTCGCTCACCTTCCGCCCGGAGGACGGGGAGGAGAAGACCTACGACAGGGTCAAGCTCCAGCGCAATTTCCCGAACTCCACCCCGGACGGGTACCTGTCCGTCCTCGACAGCGAGGACAACGAGATCTGCCTCATCCGCGACGTCGAAGAACTGGGAGAGGAGACCGCGGCTCTCCTGCGCCGGGAGACCGCGAGAAGATATTACGTTTTCACGATAAAGAAGATCCTCTCCGTGAATCAGCGGTACGGTTTTTCCTACTGGAAGGTCGAGGCGGGCGACGGAGTCCGCGAATTCACCGTCCAGGATACGTACCGCAACTTCAGAAAGCTCGGCGCGGACCGGGCTGCGGTGACCGACGTCGACGGCAACCGGTACGAGATACCGTCTCTTTCCGGTCTCGACCGCAGGAGCATGAAAAAAATTGAACTCTATATTTGAGGACTTATGAAAAAGACAGTTTTTTCGCTGGAAACGGGGCGTGACCTGCTGAAGCTCCTGCCGCCGGATTCGATCCGGGGCACGTTCATCACCGCGTTCCGTTTCGATCTCGACCTTGACGGCGGCACGACAGACGGTATCGCCGTGATAACGGAGGAGGGCGTCTTCACCTTTGAAGGCGGTCTCCCTGTCCTGTCGGTCGGGTACGGCGACTGCTCCGAGGTGGAGTACCACCAGCTCATCGGCGCCTGCGAGATGTGCGCCGAGACGGCGGACGGCCCCGTCGTCATTTGCCGGGGGACCTGTTCCGTCAAGGACGTCATGGCGAAAAACGTCCGCCGCATCACGCGGTTTCTTCACACGGGCAAGTACTCCTCCGACGAGGAGCTGGACCTGTACCGCGTCTGCCCCAAGTGCGGGAAGAAACTCCGTCCGGGCATGACCGTATGTGTGGACTGCGCCGACAGAAAATCGCTCTACGGCAGAGTGCTGAAAATGGCGCTGCCTTATAAGAAATACCTTATCGTTTCGATCATCCTCTTCTTCGTCGGCTTCGCCGTGAGTCTTGCCGGACCTTACGTCAACCGGCTGCTGGTGGACGGATATATCGACAGCGAAAAGGCGAAGGCGGCTGTGTCCGCCGGCCGGGGCGGAGAAG
>JAFWWR010000009.1 GCA_017518025.1 Clostridia bacterium | reverse complement strand
CGGTGACGTACATGACAGCGGCCCGGCTCCAGCGGTTCTCCTTCACGACCGTGTAGCCGTCGGCCGCGAAAGCGGGTGTGACGGCGCAGAAAAGAAGGACGGCTGCGAGAAAGACTGACAAAATCCTGCTGTTTTTCATGATCATTACTCCTTTTTGACGGGGGATCACGCCTTTCCGGCGGATCCGCACATGTCTATCTTATCGAGGCAGAGGGCGATAACGGCGTCTCTGCCGGGGCCCATGAATTTCTTGGGGTCGATGATCCCTTCGTCCTTGAGGGACTCTCTCACCGCGGCGGTCATGGCGGCGCGGAGCTCCGTGGCGAAGTTGACCTTGCTCATTCCGAGGGAGATGGCGCGTTTCACGCTTTCCTCCGGCACGCCGGAGCCGCCGTGGAGCACCAGAGGCGTCTCCACCGCCCGGCGGATCTCGTCGATGCGGTCGAAGTCCAGCTTCGGTTCGCCCTTGTAGAAGCCGTGGGCGGTGCCGATGGCGATGGCGAGAATGTCCACGTCCGTGAGGGAGACGAACTCCACCGCCTCCTCCACCTTGGTGTAGATCACGTCGGAGGACACGTTGTCCTCCTTGCCGCCGATGGCGCCGAGCTCCGCCTCCACGGTGACTCCCATGGGGCGGGCGGCCTCGACCACGGCCTTCGTCAGACGGGCGTTCTCCTCGAAGGGGAGTTTCGATCCGTCGAACATGACGGAGGTGTAGCCCGCCCGGAGGGCGCGCATCACCAGATCGAAGGATGTGCAGTGGTCCAGGTGGAGCGCCACCGGCACGGAGGCGTGTTCCGCCAGAGCCCGTACCATGGCGACCATCAGGTCCTCGCCTATGTATTTCACGGTGGGCATGGTGGTCTGTATCATGACCGGGGAGCCGGCTCTCTCCGCCGCCTCCACGATGGCCTGGGCCATCTCCATGTTCTCCGCGTTGAACGCGGGGACGGCGTAGCGGCCCTCCCGCGCCTTTTTTATCATTCCGATACTTGAAACAAACATTTTAGGTCAGATCCTCTCTTCAGATTCCGGGGTTGGCGTCGATGATGGCCTTCACGTTTTCGGGGTTGATCTTCCCCTCCATGGGGCCGAAGGCGCCGATGTTCAGCGTCGCCGCCGCGGAGGCCTTTCTGGTGGCGTCGGGGATCCCGAGTCCCTCGCAGAGGCCGCACAGGAACGCCGCGTCGAAGGAGTCCCCGGCGCCTGTGGCGTCCACCGGCTTCATGGGGTACACTCCCATCTCGAAGTATCCGCCGTCCCTCTCAAAGATGCGGCAGCCCTTTGAGCCGTTTTTCAGCGCCACGATCTCGATCACGCCGTCGTCAAAGCATTTTTTGACCGCGTCCTCCACGGTGTCCCTGCCCGTTATCATGAGAAGCTCGGACACGCCGGGCATGAATACGGAGGTCATGCCGACGATCTCGGTCACAAGGGAGCTGTTCCCGAGAAGCTCGGGACGGATGTTGGGGTCGAAGGAGATCTTCGCCCCCGCCTCGCGGAACTTTTTAGCCGCCTTGACGATCTCGCGGCCGAATTCCACCCGGCTCATGACGGAGCAGCCCATGATGTGGAAATAGTCCGCCGCCGGCACGGTCTCGGGGCAGACGGCCTTCGCCGCCGGGGTGTTGCCGATGTGGAAGATGAATTTTCTGCTGCCGTCGCCGAAGTAGGTGACGAAGGCGCATCCGGTGGAGCAGGTCTCGTCCACCAGGACCTGCGACACGTCCACTCCGTCGCCGCCGAGGCGGTCGAGCAGACATTTCCCGAAGTCGTCACGGCCCACGCCGCCGATGATGCCCGCTTCGTGTCCGAGACGCGCGACGGTGTCGATGAATATCCCGGGCGCTCCGCTGGGGAACGGCCCGAGGAACACGCCCGCCCTGTCAAGCGGTGTGTCTTCTTTTTCTCTCATTATTTCGACGATGAGCTCGCCCATTGTCCAGATCATGATGTACCTCCAAAAATGTTATTATCCGTTTACGTGGGGGAAGCAGCTGAGCCGCGCCCTCATGCACCCGAGGGGGACGAGGGTCAGTTTCAGCGGCGCGCCCTTCACCGCGGGCGGCGACGGCGGCACCGGCATTACGGTGTTGTCGTCTCCGATACCCCATCCGTCGACGCGGTATCCCCGGGCGGTGAGCTCGACGGGCGCGCTGTCCGGCGTGAAGGGCGTGTCCTCCGTGACGGGTCTTCTTTTGCTTATTTTTATCTTTTCCGACAGGTCGAGGGCGGGGAAGACCGGATCTTTCGCCTTCACGTCCCAGTCGGTCCATTCGAGGCCCGCCTCGTCGGTGCGTACCTCGGCCGGGATCCACTCCTCGTCGTACTTCAGCGAGAAGGTCAGCGGTCCGAGATCCACGCACACGCAGTCGTTGTTCAGCGGGAAACGTCTCACAGACGGTTCGGCTTTGAAGACCGCGCGGATCACGTCGCCGTCCTGCGCCGTGACACGGACGAAGCCCCGTTTCCCGTCGAGGGAGACGGTCTCTCCTCCGGCTTCGATCGCGCCTCCGCCGTTCCAGGAGGGGATGCGGATATAAAGCGGCACGGGGCCGTCGGGAGCTT
>JAFWWR010000107.1 GCA_017518025.1 Clostridia bacterium | reverse complement strand
TTGACGTATAAAGAATTACAAAGAATCCATCTTTGCAGCTGACGATATAGCAGCGATCTTTATCTTTGTGATTGCTATAATCGAGCGACTCCTCCGGATATGAAGGAATAGGAAAACCGGTGTACGAATTTTCAAGATGTTCCCGGTCAAACTCGGTCATATAGTCCGGCCAAAGGAATTCCGGAAACTCCTCGTAGAATTCCAAGTTTATTTCTCCGATTGCGGGAATGTTTTCTTTAAGCAATTCAAGGTATTCTTCCTTGTTCAGATGTGCTCCGTCGATGCTGCCTTCCAAAAAGGGATGTGGGAAGACGAAGTATTGGATGTCAGGGTTTACAGAAGGATCATTTTCCGTCTCATCAGCCCCGGCGGGGACCGCCATTATGATCGCGCAGACCAGCATTGCGAGCAAAACGATGATCGAAATCAGTTTTTTCATTTTGTTTTATCTCCTTTTTTCTCAAAAATATCGTAAATCGTATCCCGGGTCAGTTTCCGGCGACAAGGGCGCCGCTTTCCAGCATAATTGCCGCAAACTTTGCTGCGGCGGCCTCCGCCTCGGAGGCGCTTATCGGTTCGTCCGTTCCCATGTGATGCGCGCTCACCGCGTCGATCACTCCCGCGCGGTACGCCTCAAACACCGCGTCGGAGTACCACTGCCCGTCGGCGAAGTCGTCAAACCACGCCCACTCTCTCACGGCGGGGAGGATGACGCCAATATTATGCGCCGCATTGTATAACCGGACTGCAAGCTGAGCTTTCGTCATCGGCAGAGGTGTGACTTCGCCTCCGGAAGATTGCCCGGTGCCTCCGCTTTCTATTTCGGAGAAGGTCCGGAGATACCACTGCTTCGCCGCGGCAGGATTATCTCCTGTCCCCCCGGTTGCGGGAGAGGCCGGCGTCGGTTCACCGCACGGTATAACGGTTTCGACCACACTGCCCGGTACACTGCCCGGTGTTGAATCCGCGGGTTCGCCGCTCTCATCTGTCTCGGAGTCAACGCCTTGGGTACCCGGATCCTTAGGTTGGGGCTCTTCCGGCGGCTCGGCTGCCGGGGGCTCTTCCGGCGGTCTCGACGCGCCGCCCAGCGCCCGGTACATCATAACGTAAAATTCATCGTCGCTGATCCCGTCGATCACTTCCGGCTCCTCAGGCGGATCCGTTTCGTAATACGCGGGCTCCGTGGGTTCCGGTTCCGTGGGCTCCGGTTCCGTATATTCCGGCTCTGTCGCCTCGGGAGCAGTGGTCGTATCCGGCTCAGTCGCGACCGGATCCGTTTCGGTCTCCGTCCCGGTGGATTTCTCCGGGCTCGCCCCCGGCTTCACCACCGGCAGATCGGGCCTGCCGCCGCTGCTCCCGCCCGGCTCGCCTGGTTCCGTCCGGACGGTCGCTTCGGGATGGCTCACCGGTGTCCTCGGCTTGCCGACGCTCAGCCCCGCCAGAAGAAGCAGTACCGCCACAGTCACCGCCGCGGCGGCGATGGCGATCAGCTTCAGCACCCTCGGCGCCCGCCGCTTTTCGTCCCGGAGCATATCCGCGGCGGCGGGGGCGATGAAACTCTCGTCGAGCCCGCCCAGGGCGAGCGCCAGGTCTTCCGCTCTCATACCGTAAATCCCTCCTTTGTAAGAAATTCTTTGAGGCCGGTCCTCAGCCGGAACAGCGCCGTCTTCACCGCCGATACGCTCATCCCGTAGGACGTCGCGATCGTCTTCACGGGATCGAAGAAAAAGTACCTGCGGATGAAGATCTTCCGCGTCCGCTCGGGAAGGGCTCCGAGATACGAGGCGATGGCGTCGCAGAGGACCCGGGCGTCGAACTCCTCCTCCGGAGTGTCGGCGGAGGGCAAGATCTCACAGAGCTCGTCAAGGGAGATCTCGTACTCCGAGCCGATCCTTTTTTTCGACCGCCGCGCCCGGTAGACGCTTATGGCCTCGTCCCGGGTGATCTTGCCGAGAAAAGCGGGCAGGTCCCGGGGTTTCTCCGGCGGGATCCTGTTCCACACCTTGTAGTAGGCGTCGCTGAGACATTCCTCAACGTCCTGCTCGCTTTTCAGCACGTTTCTTGCGATTTTTTTTAAGAATGCGGAATACTTTCGCTCGACTTCGCGGATCGCGCTCTCGTCGCGGTCCTCGAAAAGCTCGATTATACGGCTGTCGTCCATATTCCGCCTCCTTTCTCGCATCTTCCTGTACCTTATGCCGCAAAAAAACGGAAAAGGTTACGTGGATCGGAGAGATTTTTCGATTTTTTTTGAAAAAAGTTTGATTTTTACGACAAAAGAGGGGAAAGGCCCCCGAAAAAGGGTCTCTCCCCGATGGTTTATTCTTTTTCCTCCGCCGCCTCTGCCGCCGCCTCTGCCGGCGCCTCGGCGCGGGCCGCGTTCAGCATGATGGCGCACTCCATCCTGTGGCGGAACAGACGGCAGCCGTATTCGTACACGCCGTCGATGGATCCCGTGGCGTGGTAGGAGTTGGCGGCGCAACCGCCGGAGCAGTAGAACTTAGCCCAGCAGTTTTCGCACTCCGGGTGGGAGTACACGTTGGACGCGCGGAACTTCTCCGTCAGCTCGGGATTCGTCACGCCGTCCCACACGTTGCCGAGAGAGTAGGACGGGTCGTTCACGAACTGATGGCACGGGAACAGCTCGCCCCAGGGAGTCACCGCCATGTACTCGAATCCGGAGCCGCATCCGGCGATCCTCTTATAGATGCACGGCCCTTCAGCGAGATCCAGCATGTAGTGGTAGAAGGTGATGGGATCGCCCTCCCGCTCCCGGCGGAGCATCTCCGCCGCCAGCGCGTCGTACTGTTCGAACAGCACGGGCAGGTCCTCCTCCGTCAGCGCGTAGGGGTCTCCCGGCGCGCAGACAACGGGCTCCATGCTCAGCTCCCGGAAGCCGAGAGACGCCATGTGCTTTATATCCTCGAGAAAATCGGTGTTCAGATGGGTGAAGGTGCCGCGGACGTAGTACCCGCGTCCCCCGCGCCGCCCGACGAAACGCTGAAACTTCGGCACTACCGTGTCGTAGCTCCCCTCGCCGGCGTAGGTCTTGCGGAAGCGGTCGTGTACCTCCCGCCGCCCGTCGAGGGACAGCACCACGTTGTGCATCTCGCGGTTGAGGAAGTCCGTCACCTCGTCGTCCAGCAGGACCCCGTTGGTGGTCAGGGTGAAGCGGAAGTTCTTTCCCGCCTCCTTCTCCACCGACCGGGCGTAGGCGACGATCTCTTTTACGACTTCCCAGTTCATCAGCGGCTCGCCGCCGAAGAAGTCCACCTCGAGATTGCGCCGCCCGGGGGAGTTTTCGATGAGGAAGTCGATGGCCTGCCGCCCCACCTCGAAGCTCATCAGGGCGGGCTTGCCGCGGCTTGCTGACTTGTTGTACTTCCCCTGGCTGGCGAAGCAGTATTCGCAGTTCAGGTTGCAGGTGTGCGCCACGTGGAGGCAAAGCGCCTTGACGGTGCTCTTCCCGTTCTTCGGCGGCAGGTCCCGGAACTCGTCCTCCGAGAAGAGGAGTCCCCGGTCAACGAGCTCCCGCACGTCCGCGAGGCATTCCTTTACCTCGTCCCCGTCGATCCCGTATTTCTCCGTGATCTGCCTGACGATCCCGTCCTCGTCGTGATCCCCGTACAGGGCGATCACGTCGTAGGCCACGTCGTCCACCGAGTGGACGGCGCCGCTCGCCGTGTCCACGACGAAGGCGAAGCCGTTGTTTTTGAATTGATGGATCATATTATCTCCGGTACGCAAACCGCCGTCGGAACGGTGTGCCCATCCCGACGGCGACTGTCGTTTTTCCTCGTTATTACTTGTTCTTGTTCTCGCACTTCTGATTTGCGACGCCGCAGGAGGTCTTGCAAGCCGACTGGCAGGAGGTCTGGCATTCGCCGCATCCGCCGCACTTTGCGCTCTTCTTCAGGTCACGGGTCACGAGTGTCTTTATTCTCTTCATTTTTATCATCCTTTCTCACGGTGGAGTTATTATCGGGTAAAGTATATCACATCAGGCGGGCCGTGTCAATAGGCGGCGGCGCGAATTTCATTCCGCGATGACCTCGACGGAGTCGTTTTCAACTCCGCGCAGGCGGATCCCGGCCCGGGAGAGGGAGGCGAGCGCCTCCACGACGTCCCGGCCCACCACTTCGCCCGGCACGAGGATAGGCACCCCGGGCGGATAGGAGTAGACGTACCCGGCGGCGACCCGTCCCTGGGCGTCCCGGAGGGGAACGGTCTCTTTTTTCATCCGCACCGCGTCCGCGGGGAGATATATTCTCTCCGGCGCCTCGGTCTGATACGGCGGCTCCGGTATCGCCGCCCTGCCCGGGACGATCGTTCTATCGAGGGACAGAAGCGCCTCCGCGAATCTCGCGAGAGATTGTTCCGTGTCACCCTGACCGGTCATGGCGAGGGCGCCGAAGGCCGTCGACATCTCACACTCGATACCGAATTCTTCCCTCAGCCGGCGGTCGAGCTCTGTGCCCGACAACCCGACGTGCGCCGCGGTGATAAAGATCTTCGAGGGGTCGGTCATGAAGACCCCCTCGCCCGCCTTTACGGGCTCGCGGAGGTTGCCGAGACCGCTTATCTTTTCCCGGAATACCCGGAGCGCGTCTCTCCATTCGATAAGGTCGCGGCCGCCCGTCTCCGCGAGTCGCCTCACGCATCCGTCGAGGGACGCGGTGAGCAGGTACGACGGACTGCTTGTCTGAAAAACAGACATTTGTCTTCTTATCTCATCGACATCTGTCGAACTTCCGCAGTTATGGAGGGCGGCGGTCTGGGTCAGTGAGGCGAGAGTCTTGTGCAGACTGTGTATCACGACATCCGCCCCCGCGGCGATCGCTCCGCCCGGAAACGCGCCGAACAGCCCGAGATGTGCTCCGTGGGCCTCGTCCACGATCAGCGGAACGCCCGCACGGCGGGCGATTTCCGCTATGGCGCCGACGTCCGAGATCACGCCCTCGTAGGTGGGACTGGTCATCACCACCGCCGAGGCGTCCGGCGTGCCGCCCAGCGCCCGTTCCACCGCTTCCGGGGAGACGCTCCCCGGGAGGGGAGTCCCCGGGACCCGCTCCGGCATGACGTACACCGGATCGAGGGAGCAGATCTCGACGGCGTGATATACGGATCTGTGGCAGTTCCGTGCCATGACGATCCGGCTCCCCGGGGGGCAGACCGCCCTCACCGCTGCGAGAACGCATGAGGTGCTGCCGTTGACGGAGTACACCGTCTCACGGCAGCCCCACAGGGCGGACGCCGCCTCCTCGCTCTCCCGCAGGATGGAACGGGGGTCGTTCAGATCGTCAAATCCGTCGATCTCAGTTATATCGAGGGACGCGGACAACGCGTCGAGGTGGTCGTAACCGCCCCGCCGCTTGTGACCCGGCATGTGCATGGGGAGCGAATCCCCGCCACAGTGTTTTTTCAGTTTTTTCCACAGTTCGTCTGCCATACGCGTCCCCCGTGAACGTTTTTTCGGCTTAATTCTACCACATCGCGGCAGATTTTTCAACGGTACAGAAAAACGTCGCCCCGGGAACGCGTCCCGGGGCGAAATACGGTCTTATCAACCCGTTTCTTTTACCTGCTTTCGAGATATCTCATCAAAATCGTGGCGACCTGCGCCCTGGTGGCGTTGCCCTTCGGGTCGAGGTAGTCCTTGTCGCCAACTTTCGTGCCGGAGATGAGCCCCTCGGCTACCGCCCAGGACATGGCGTCACGGGCGTATTTGCTGACCTTGGAGCCGTCAGGGAACTTCGAGATATCCGCTCTCTTCGAAACGTCCTCGCCCTTGAATTCGGCGTAGCGGTAGAAGATCGCCGCTATCTGCTCGCGGGTGATGGAGTTGTTGGGAGCGAACGTGGTGTCGGACATACCCTTGACGATGCTGTTCTCATAAGCCCACGCCACGGCGTCCTTGTACCATTTCGCCTTCAGGTCGGTGAAGGGAGTCGTTCCCTTCGGCGCGGGGGAACCCTCGGCGCGCCACAGAACGGTGACGAGCATCGCGCGGCTCATGTTCGAGTTGGGCTCGAAGGTGGTGTCGGTCATACCGTTCATGAGACCGTGGTAGTAGACGTATTTGATCGGCTCGGTGTACCACTTGCCGTCTTTCACATCCTTGAAGGGGAACGGGGGAAGTCCGTTCGTGCCGATGTGGATCTCGGTGTTATGGACCGCGTAAGTGAATACTCCGTCCATTACCTCCTCATCACCGGCCATCGTCACGTCGTCTCTGGTGACGCCTTCCGCGACCTCTCCGGCATAGTAGGTGTTCTCAAGTCCCTCGATCGGGGTGATATGGTAAAAACGCTCGACGGATTCCTGCTTCTCGCTGTCCCATTCATAGTACGAGAAGTAGTCGTTCTCACCGTCGGTGTACAGGACGGAGGAGAAGAAATCCCCGACCATCGTGTAATCGTCCCAGACGGGATAACCGTTGTCGTAGACCACGGAGAAGCCGCCCGCCTCGAACTCCTCGTCGGAGAACACCGCTTCGGTGGGGAAATTGTCCTGCCCGAAATCGGTCGATATGGTCGGGTCGTAGATCCACGCGTTCAGGGAATCGACGTAGATCAGTCTGTGGACGGTATAGCCGGTGTGGTCGATGATTCCGGCGTCGTAGTCCTTGTACCACGTAGTTTCGAGTCCTACGTATACCCCGCCCGGGTCCGACGCGTAGGTCAGTCTTTCAAACGATTTGCTCGTTTCACCGCCCTTATAGACGCTGATGGACACGGGATTGAAATCGGTCACGGGGCTCTTTTCGATATCAAGCGGCTCTGCGGGCTCATTGTCGAAGTAGAACGGAGCCTCGTCGGATTCGCACATGTACCCGTACAGAACGTTGCCGGACGAGTAAAGATCGGCGGTCACGTCCGGGCCGAAATGCACCTCGGCTTTAGACCCCTCGGGATTGAGCATTATCGCCGGATAGCTGTTTTTACCCTCGTTAAGAGTGAGATGACCGTTGCCCGTGAACGTGACGCATCCGCCCCACATCCAGCCCCAGACCGAAATGCGGGAAAGGGAGCACTCGCCGACCACGTTGATCTTGAAATCGTCGCCCATGGCGTTCGTTTCAAGCATAAAGTCGGGTTTGTTGAGGTTCGTGATGGTCAGCGTGTTGGTAGCTCTGTCGTAGACCGCGCCTTCCATTTCTCCTTTGGCAACGTTGTCTCTGAACGCATAGTGGGCTTCGTAGTCTTCGGTTCGGATGACCTCGCCGTACTCGTCGACGCGGACGAACAGCACGTAGGCCGTGTACGAGTCGGGTCCCCACATTTCCTCGGACGGTCCGTTGTTCGCGTACGCCATGGTCGCGGTCAGCCCGAGCATCATGCAGAGCGCCATGATAATACTGAATATCTTCTTCATTTTGAGTCTCCTTTTCCGGAAAATAAAAATGATATCGGTACCTGCTTTTTTTATTCTAACACATCACCGGTGATATGTCAATAACCGTTCCGGTGTTGTAAAAACGGACGCGGTGTGGTAAAATGATGGGGCAAAAAAACGACGGGAGGGGAAAATGGAAAAGATAGCCAGCTTTACGGTGGATCACGACAGACTCGGGAGAGGGATGTACGTCTCCCGGGTGGACGGAGACGCCGTGACATACGATATCAGGATGAAAAAGCCCAACGGAGGCGACTATCTCTCAACGGGAGAGGCGCACACGATCGAGCACCTTTTCGCGACCTGGGCCCGGAACTCGGAGTTCCGCGACAGCGTGATCTACGTGGGCCCCATGGGATGCAGGACCGGGTTTTACATCATCCTCAGGGATTCGGTGAGCCGCGCCGACGCCATACGCCTCGTCCGCGACTCGTTCCGCTTCATCGCTGATTATTCGGGCGAGATCCCGGGAGCGAAGGCGTCCGAGTGCGGCAACTGCATCGACCACGACCTCCTCGGAGCGCGCCGCGTCGCCCGGGAGCTGCTCCCGGTGCTGGAGGGGTGGACGGAAGACCGGCTGGAATACGGCGTCTGACGGCGCCGCCCGGCAAAAAAGGTGTTGCATTCGCGCGCCGTTTCTGCTATAATACGGATGAACCCCGGTTTCCGGGAATTTTAACGACAAGGAGAAAAATCATGAAGAAGATACTCTCAGTAGTACTCGCGATCCTTATGCTGGCGGCAGTATTTACCCTTGCCTCCTGCGGCAAGAAGAAGGTCGAGCCGAAGGAAGCTCTCACCGCTATCGTAGACGCGGCCAAGAAGTCCACTGAGCTCACCTCGGTGAAGGGCTCCGCGACCGCCAAGGCCACCATCGACGCCAACGTCGAGGGCCAGGCCGTCAAGGGCAGCGCAGACCTGAGCGGTAACTTCACCGTCGACGGTCTGCAGAGCGGAGACGTCGGAGCAGACGCCAGCCTGAAGCTGTCGCTCAAGCTCGACAACGACCAGATCAAAGCGATCATAGGCGAAGACCCCATTGAGGCGAAGGTCGTCCTCCAGGACGGCACGGCATACGTCGAACTCAAGACCTCCTCTGCCTTCATTGGCAGCCCGAAGTTCAAGGTCGACGTTCCCGTGGGTCAGGCGCTCGGAATGGCGGGCTCCATCAGCGACGAGGATATCGACACCTCCGAGGCTGAAAAATACATCAAGAGCTCCACCGTTTCCGGCTCCGGCAAGAAGAAGGTCGAGCCGAAGGAAGCTCTCACCGCTATCGTAGACGCGGCCAAGAAGTCCACCGAGCTCACCTCGGTGAAGGGCTCCGCGACCGCCAAGGCCACCATCGACGCCAACGTCGAGGGCCAGGCCGTCAAGGGC
>JAFWWR010000106.1 GCA_017518025.1 Clostridia bacterium | reverse complement strand
GCGGTTTTTTCAAGATGATCTCTCCTTTCAGACAATCGCTCCGCGATTGATGTTTCAATTATTCGAGGTAATGATAACATACGGGACGGAAATATATCAATATCGGAATCGTTAATAATCCGGTCGTCTGACGAGTTTGGCGCGTTTTTGTCGAGTTTGGCACGGAAAATTCCGCCGATGGGGGCGAAATCGTTGCGAAATCGCGCCTTTTCTGCTAAAATGATATTGAAACCGGGGACCGTGTCCGCGTCCCCGCGTGAGGTACAGAGGAATTTATATGATAAAAATATTCACTTGCGACGACGACGGGGCGTTTGCCGACCTGCTCACCGAAAACGTCTGCGGCGCGTTCACGGCGCTCGGGGCGGAGACCGACGTTCAGACGTTCACCTCGTCCGTGGACTGCCTTCGCGCCGTCCGTTCGGAGAAGAACGCGCCGGACGTGGTGTTCCTCGACATCGATATGCCGTCCGTGTCGGGGTTCGACGTGGCGGCGGAGATAAACCGGGCGCGCCGGGGCACCGTCATCGTCTTCGTTTCCGCCAAGCAGGAGCTTGTGTTCCAGTCCCTGGACTACCACCCCTTCTCGTTCATCAGGAAGAACCCCGCCGAGGCGCTGGGCGCGGATCTCACGAAGGTCTGCCGCTCCATCCTCCGGGACTTCATGCAGGCCACGGTGGTGGAGATCCGCGACGTCTACTCGGGCACCGTCGCCGTCACCGCGGAGGATATCCTTTTCATCGGAAGCGAGGACCACTACCTGAGCTACAAGCTCCGCGACAAAAGGACGCTCAAGGAGAGGTGCAACATCAGGACCGCCGAGGAGCGGTTCAAGAAGTTCGGCTTCATCAGGCCCCACAGCAGGTATCTCGTGAACATGGCGCACATCACGTTTTTCAACCCCGGCATCGGCAGGATAGTTCTCGACTCAAAGGATTCCGTTCCCGTCAGCCGTTCCCTCAAGGCGGAGGCACACGGGGAGTATCTCAAGTACAAGAGGGTGTTTTGAAATGGATCATTTCTCATATTTTATCAATTCCGTCAGCGAGCATACGAAGGAAGTGGGCGGATTCTGGCCGTATTTCTTCTCCGCCTGGAACCGAATCCAGATCATCGGTATGTTCGTTTTGGCGGTCTTTATCGGAGCCGTTTCCGGCAAAAACAGACAGATCGTCCGCCGAGTCGCCGTGACGCTCGGGGCGACGGCGGTCATGTTCGTGCTCCGTATCTTCTTTCTCGAAGGCGGATTTAGCACGTATAACGAGGAGTACCTCGCGATCTCCTACATTCTTACGCTGTTTCTCGCGTCAGTCGCCTGCGGGGAGAAGAGCCCGTTCCGCGCCATGACGTACTCCCTTGTGGCGGTCAACGTACAGACCGTGACGTTTGCCGTCATAAGCTGCTCTGAAGCGTGGTACAGGCCGTCCCTGATCACCAGGTCCCGGTTGATGTCCACCGGCCTGCAGACCGTGATATCGACCGTCGCGACGGCGGTGATCCTCGCCCTGGCGGCGTTCGTTTTCAGAAAATACCGGGCGGAGCTTGAAAGACGGGAGAAGACAGCGCTGACGGTATCTCTTTTCGTCATCACCGCCGTGACCCAGGTATCCCGGGTCATACTTCAGACGAACCTTCTTTACCTTCGGTATCGTATCGCGACCCTCAGCTCATCGAGAACGACGGTGGTCCTGTGCGTTGTGATCCTCGGGGCTCTGCTCCTTCTCAACGGGGCGGTGTACGTCCTTTTCGTCCGTATGTCCGCCCGCCAGAAGGAGAAGGCGGAGCAGGCGGTGCTGACTCAGAGACTTCTGGGTCAGAACGCCATCATCGAGGAGGTGTCAAAGCAGCACGAGAAGGTCTCGCGAATGCGGCACGATCTGCTGAACACACTCGGCACCGTGGACGGGCTCATCGCCTCCGGCAGGACCGACGAGGCGCGGGAGTATATCCGTGCGCACACCGGCGTTCTTTCCTCCGACGTGAGGACGGTCAACACGGACAACGAGTACGTGAATTCCATCATCAGTTATAAGACGTCCCAGGCGAAGGAAAAGGGCGTTGACGTGTCGGTCTACGCCGCGGCGAATATCGACTTCCCCGACAACGCGGATCTGTGCAACCTGATCGGGAATATGCTCGACAACGGGATCAGCGCCGCGGAGAAGTGCGAGAGGGAGAAGAACGTCCGCCTCGACATACGCCGGGACGGGCAGTCCTGGCGCATCTCCGTTCTGAACAGCGTCACCTCTCCGGTACTTAAATCCAATCCGGGACTTGAGACCACCAACCCCGACAAGCTGTCCCACGGCTACGGGACGAAGATCATCCGGGAGATCGCGGAGAAATACTACGGCACCACGGACTGGTACGACACCGACGACGGCAGGTTCTGCTGCTCGGCGGTGCTGTATCCGGCGAAGCCCTTCTGAGGGGGCGCGGTATGAAGACAAAGATATTCATTCTGGCGCTGGCGCTGGCGCTTCTGCTTCCGGTCCTTTCCGGGTGCGCCGTCCGTTATGACGAGAGCTGCCCGATCGGGGATTACGACGCCGAAAACGTGTTCGAAGGAGACGACGGACGCCGCGTCGTTATAAAACAGAAGAAAATGTCCCTCGAAAACGAGGATTTTGAGCTTATTCTCGTTGAAAACGAGTCGGACGCGCCGGTCTCTCTCGATATCATCGTGAAATACGCGGACGCCGACGGGAATCTTACGCTCATGAACCGGAAATATATCGAGGGAATTCCGGTCGACTATTCCGGCTTCGTCCTTTTTCGTCCGGAGTGCCGGTTTGACTCGTGTTCCGCGGTCGTGAGAGCGGACCCCTTCGAGGGGGAAACGCTTCTGCAGTACGTCAAGCCCGGGTACGGGCTGGGCCTGCTTGCGTACGCGGGATACGATTTCTCGCTCGGCTACGGTGAGGAAGGGTACGATAACCCGATCGTGAGGTATGACGTCACGTTCGGCGTCACGTCATCCTCGGACGAGGAGATCAGGACGGATGGTTATCTTATCGGCTTCGATTCGGACGGCGAGCCGATTTTCCTGACCAAAAAATCCCTCAACGCGTCGAAAGGACGGAAAGAATACGACACGTTCGTCGAGTTCCGGGACAGACCATGGGACGATAACATGACTCTGCCGGACAGTCTTCTCGGCGACCTGCACTGCATCTACGCCATCGAATCCGCGGAGCCGGAAAAGGAATACCGGGAGAGGATGAACAAGATCATGGAACAGGCGAAAAAGCAGATCGAAGAACAAAAGAAGAAAAACGGCGGGTGAGCCGTCACGAAGTGCGGCAGTTATGACCGCCTGCGGCGAGTTTAGAGTTATGATGCGCTGCGCGCAGTTATGAGTTGCCTTGCGGCAACGCTGACTCCGCCGGGCGATCATATCATAACTTTGCGGCGAAGCCGCAAATCATAACATCCGGCGCAAGCCGGACTCATAACTGTAAACTGTAAACTCTAAACCGAAATAATCCCGTCGGACGACCCGACGGGATTTTTTACCGACTTCGTCGGCGCGATATTCGCCGCGTCGCCGCTTCGCTACCCTCCGGGGGGGGGAAGCTTTTTTTGCCCATCCGCTTTTTTATTTCAGGTTCTCTCCGATAACAAAATTTCCATGATGAAAACTTCGTTTTGACGGGAACAAAGAAAGGCTTCCCCCTGGAGGGGAAGCCGTCGCGC
>JAFWWR010000105.1 GCA_017518025.1 Clostridia bacterium | reverse complement strand
GGGCCACGCGCGACAGTTTCTTCTCCAGTCCTGCCCACACCCGTCGTGCCTTTTCTTCGTCAGATTTCACGTGATAAGTATGGTCGCAAAACAGCGGCAGCGCGTCGCCCTCCGCCAGCAACTGCTCTGGTTGCTCCTTCAGTGCGAATGCGTCGAACACCGCTGTCAGCAGCCCGTCCATCGTTCCATCAAACACGTATACCGTCATAATTGTGCACAAAGGTACGAATAAGCGAGAACAATACAAAACAAAAACGCGTTTTTGTTTTTATTGTCGAGCGAAAGTATCTTCGAGCGAAGCTCAAGGTACGAATAAATATGCAAAAAGCAAAAGAAAAACAACTATTCTTTTGCTTTTTCGAACGATAGATTGCAACGCCACACCCTTCGAGAATATTCTCGTGATGCGAAAATCCAAATATATTGGTGCTTTTTGAACATGTTAGTACGCTTGCTCATGCACGCCTTTGACGGCTCTACCTGAGGGATCATTCATGCCTTTGAAGGCAGCATCCCATTCGAGAGCGATGGCAGTAGAACAGGCTACAGAGGCCTCGCTGGGAACACTCTTGGCGGCAGAGTCAGATGGGAAGTGCTCAGCGAAGATGCTGCGATAGTAGTACTCTTCCTTGTTCTTTGGCGGGTTGATGGGGAAGCGCTCGGCAGCATGGGCCATCTGTTCGTCGGTGACGGCTTCGGCGGTCATCTGCTTCAAGGTGTCAATTCTCCTTCGCGGCGAGCGCGCGGTAGGCCAGATCCCGCACGGAACGGCTCACCCGGATCGTGTTGTTGTCCCGCAGATACCGCCGGATCTCCCCGGAGATCATCGGGACGGCGTAGGTCGAGAACTCCACGTCGAGGTCGGTGTTGAAATTGTCCACCGCCTTGATGAGGCCGATGCACCCCACCTGAAAGAGATCGTCCATGTTCTCCCGCCGGTTCGAGAACCGCCCGACCATCGAAAGCACGAGGCGCAGATTCCCGTCGATCAGCCGCTCCCTCGCCTCCATGTCGCCCGCCCGCGACCGAAGAAGAAGCTCGCGCTTTTCCTTCGACGTGAGCGTCGGCAGCCTCGACGTATTCACCCCGCAAATCTCCACTTTTCCGCCGTACATCCGCGCCTCCTCCGGGACGCCGTGACAGAAAAACGCCCCTTCCTGCAATGTCTCTGACAGTATTGCCGGATGAGGCGTTCTTTTATGCGGTTTTTCGTCTGGCGGATTATGGGAGGAGCCAGACGGTGAGGGTCCCGAGTTCGGAAGCCGAATAGCGGAGCGATCGGACGCCGCGCGCCTTCACGGCCGGGATGTCGAAGATCCTGCGGTGATCGATCAGGTCGTGGACGGCGGGCACGAGCGCGTCCTCGCCCGGGAATTTCAGCCGGATGCAGTCGAGCCCGACCTGCCGGGTGATCAGCGCCGCGGCGGCGTCCGGATCGTAGGAATCGAGCCGCAGGGCGTTGACCCGGTAATAGGAGTACGTATCGGAGACGCATGGCGGGATCGTTTCGCTGTCGAAAATGTGCGTCGGCGCGATCTCCGCCGTCGGCACGCAGAAATAGTCGTAGGAGCGGTAGCCCTCCTCCGGC
>JAFWWR010000104.1 GCA_017518025.1 Clostridia bacterium | reverse complement strand
GTTCTGGAACACCGCGAGAACGAACATCAAGGACGCCGATTCTTTCGAGAAGTTTCAGGAGGAATTCGCAGACGTCGATACCTTGAGGGGCGACAAGCTCCTGGAGCGGATCTATTCCACCGGGAACGGGCCGTTCCTCACCGCCGCCGGGTTCACCGTGCCGGTGAAGGACAACGTGATGATCGTCACGGATCAGGGGCGATCGATATCGTTTGCTCTCGACGTCGCCACCGGCGCGCTTTACGCCGCGCCGGAGGGATACCTCATGGGAGTGGCAGACGGTACGATGTACTCCCTCGCCAAGCCGAACGTCATCAAATACGAAATGACCACCGGCAAGGAAATCGAAAAACTGGATTTCTTCTTCGCCATGAACAACGGAGTGATCTCTAACGCATTCGTTCTCGCCGACGGCACTCTCTGCGCCGTGGTCTACGGCGTGAGCGAGGATCTGAAGACCGGCGTCGACTGCGCGCTGGGCGTGATCCGTCCCGACGGCAGTAAGGAGACCTACGCCCTGGGCAAGCGGTCCATGTCTCAGCTGCCGGCGCTCCTTTTCGCGGCGGACAGCAGGTATTTCGTGCTCCAGAATTCCGTTTCCAACGATATCGCCACTTTTGTGGACACGGAGACGGGCGAGGTCTCGTTGCTTTTGCCGAACGGCTCGTCCGTTGAAAAGGCGGCGCTCGATTCCCGCCTCAACGAGGACGGGGCGGTGAACACCATCCCCGACGACTCTAGGTATTTCCGTTACTTTACCGGAATGGCCGACGGAGAGACGATATTCTGTTCCGACGCCGATTTTGCGCCGTCTCTGTTCCGCCCCTCCACGGGGGAGGTCAAGAGACTGCTCTACGGCGTGGTGATGCCCGTGTTCAATTCCTACTCCGGCAACGGATACGACCGCTGGCTGTTCTTCGACCCCATCGACTACAAGAACGTGTGGATCCGGTTTGACGTGAAGTAATGGCCCCGCGTCCCGGGCGCAGGTCATGATGATCCCGATGAGAGAAACGGAATAATTCCGCATTGAAAAGCATAACAAAGGACCGTCCCGGTGGGGGACGGTCCTTCATTTTTTTGCTGTTCGATCCTCAGTGTATCAAATCCAACAGACGGGTTTGCCCTGAATTACTCTGCGGCGGCCTGCTGTTCTGCCTTCATAGCGGCAAAGCACTCGCTGCAGTATACAGGTCTGTCGTCTGTAGGCTGGAAAGGAACGATAGCCTCTCCGCCGCACTTGTGGCAGACGGTGGTGAACATCTCTCTCTGACCGCGGGCTGCGTTCTTTCTTGCGTCCCGGCATGCCTTGCATCTCTGGGGCTCATTCTGGAAGCCTTTCTCCGCGTAGAATTCCTGTTCACCGGCCGTGAATACGAACTCCTGTCCGCATTCCTTGCACTTCAGGGTCTTGTCCTCGTACATTCTTCTTCTTACCTCGCTTAAAAATGTTTTTTTCGCCCTCGACGGACTTTGACCGTCACCTTTGTAAACAACGCTCTGAATTAAGCTATTCGGGCATATATCTCACGCGGCGCGCCGCGGTGAAATCAGTTATTCGTTTTCTTCCTTCAGCTTCGCCTTCATCCTGTAGAGGGCGTTGCTGACCGACCTCTCGCTCCTGCCGAGGTCCCTTGCTATCTCCCGCACGCGGCAGCCGCCGACGTACTCTCTGAAAACCCGGTACTCGTACGGGGAGAGCGCCTTCTCCGCCCGCCTCATAAGCTCTTCCGCTTCCGCTCTGGAAAAAGCAGGGTCCTCCGCGCCGAAGGTCTCGCCGTAGACCGCGTCGTTCTCTTTCGCACGGCGGATCTCCGAGCGGCTCTTCCGGAGAAGAGAGATCATGGCGTTGGTGACGCAGATCCGGGCGTAGAGTCCGAACGTCACCTTTTTCCCCTTGCCGTCCGCGTCGTAGGTGCGCACGGCGCGGAGAAACGCGATCTCCGCCTCCTGCCTCAGATCCTCCGCGGAAAAAGAGGAAGAGCCTCCTTCCGACGCAAGGGATGACGCAAAAGACGATACCCTGGATGCGATCATTCCCGCGTACTTTTCGGACAGCTCCTCAAAGGCGGCGTTGTCGCCATCCCTCGAGGCGGCGACAAGCTCACTGACAGTTCTTTTCTTATCCACTTTGACCTGGCTCCGGGCTCTTTTAAGGCGTTCCGCCTCGGGATATTATGAAATATAACATAAAAACAACTATTTGTCAATAGTTTTTTAAAAAAACAGCGCTAAAGTGTGGATTTTTTCGGCGATAATTGTGCATTCTGCAGATTTTTCGGCAAAATAACGGCTTTTTTCTCAATTTTCGAACAAATAATTGGCATTTCCGCTGAGAATTGCATGCATACCCCGGAGGACCACGTCCGGATTTTCGTCGAAGTTGAGCCGGATGCGGTTGAGCTGGTACACCGTGTCCACCCGCAGCGCCATTTCCATGGCGAGGCCGTCCTTGTCGCGGATGTTGCAGCGGAAGACGTACCGGTCTCCGTCGCGCTCGAAGGACTGATCCGTCACGGCGCCCTTCTTCTCCAGGGAGAGGTGGCGCATGGCGCTGAGATAGCTCTTTTCGCGCACCGCAGCCATAAGGATATTGTCAGCGAGACTGTCGGCGATAAGCTTGCCTGATTTCGTGATCACGTAGGATTTTCCGGGGTCGGCGGGGTTTTCGTCGTCATCCCGGGGCAACCGTTCCGCGGGGACGCCGTTCTCGTCCGCAACCGCCACGTGGCCTGCGCGGATCAGCTCGTTGAACTGCTCGAAGAAGGCAAAATAATCGATGATCCCGTCGCGGATAACGATGTTCCCGATCTCGGAATAGCTGAGCGGGTACCCGATCCGGTCCATCAGATACAGTATGAATATTTTTATCTCTTCCGGATTTTGAAGCGTCATGCTCATTTTTACGACTCCTGTATGTTTATTTTATTGGGGGCGCCCCCGAAAGGGGAACAACAGGCGCAGGACGACCCGTTTCCGGGGATCCTGCGCCACATCGTTTGCCGTAGGGGAGGGGAAATCAGTCGGCCGCTTCGGCAGCAGCCGCCTCCTCTTCTTCATCGAGAGTCTTGTAATTCATGTAGTTCTTCATCTTCACCCGCTTGAAGTCGACCAGGCCGAAGCGGTCCACCTTGAAGCCGGAGAGGAGTTTGTTCGAAACGTACGCCGACTGGAGGAACACGATGGGGCAGACCGGCATATCCTGCAGGAGTTTCTTCTCCGCCTCGTGGAGGAGATCGGCTCTCGCGGCTTTGTTTGTCTCGTTATCGATGCGGTCGATAAGGTCGTTGTAGTCGCTGTCGGAGTAGCCGGTCACGTGACGGTAGATCTCGTATCCGCCGCCGGGGGTCATGTCGACGCCCCTGCCGGAGAACTCGTCGGCGAATTGGGCGAGCGCGGAGAACGCGTCGGAGGAAAGCATGGACATATCCACCGCGATCACGTCGAAGTCGCCGCTGTTGTAGAGATCCTCGAAATCATCCACGGTGTAGGTGACGGTCAGGTCGCCCTCGGTGACGGTGAGCTTGCTGGTACCGATCTTCTTGACGTCAACGCTGAAGCCGAGTTTGTTCCACTCGCCCGCGACGTACTCAGCCACCGCGATATCCGCTTCGCTGTTGCCGCGGACCGTGATGCTGAAGGAACCGCCGCTGACTCCGGCCGATCTGAGCAGCTTTTTCGCCTCCTCGGTGTTCGCCTTGGAGGAGATGAGGTCCTCGCCGGCTCCTCTGAAGGAGCTCTTGGCGGTGGTGTCGGACACTCCGTAGGGGATGTAACCGACGGCGGGCTGCGCGAAGGTCAGGATCTCCGCGACTTTTTCTCTGTCGATGGCGAGAGAGAGCGCCCGGCGCACCTCCGCCTTGTTCAGCACCTTGTTCTCCGTATTGAAGAAGTAGGTGTGCGTGACCATCATATCGTTCACTTTCGCTGAGCCCTTGTAGTCAGCGCGCTTCGACAGGGGAAGATCGCCGAGATAGAATATCTCTTCGTTCTCGTACGCCTTGACCTGCGCCTCGCCGTCTCCGCGGGAGTAGTCCGTGCGGAGCCGGAACGGGATCACGTACTTGTCAAGGTATTTGTCCTTTTCGGGGTCTCTGTAGTAGAAACCGGATCTCTCAAGACGGAGAACGCCGCCCTCGTCCGCCTCTCTCAGGACGAAAGGTCCGTTGGTGCAGATGGAGGTGGTGCGCATCGCCCATCTGTCGCCGTACATGGCGATGACGTCCTCTCTCAGGGGGACCAGCGCGATGGAGGCGGTGTTTCTGAAGAATCTGTCAAGATCGGGGTTGTCGTTCTTGAAAGTCAGCTTCAGAGTATAGGTGTCGATGGCGGAGGCGCCCAGGTCGTCCACGGAGATCCCGGCGTCGCCGCGCTTGATCTCCCGGGCGTTCTTCAGATCGTAGAGAAGGGACGCCGCCTCGCAGGAATTGTTGGGATCGAGGATCCGCTTCCAGGAGTTGACGAAGTCGATGGCCTGGACCGATCTGCCGTCGCTCCACTTCGTGTGTTTGAGCGTAATGATGACGCAGTATCCGTCGCGGTCGTCCGCCTTGACCTTGTAGTCCTTCATCAGCGCCTTTTCCCACTTGCCTTTGGCGTTGATGCGGGTCAGCCCCTCGAAGAGGAGACTCATGACCTTGAGCATATTTTCGTCGGTGATGCTTATCTGCGGGTCGAAGTTGTAGACCTCCCCCGAGAGATACATCTCGATGACGGCGCCTTTGTCGTAGGTTCCGTCGGGCAGCTTCTTCAGCGTGGTGCACCCGGCGAGCGCCGCGGCGAGCATGATCACCGCAAGTGCAAATGAAACGATCTTTTTCATACTTTTCTCCCGTAAAATCTGTTCCGCGGGCTCCGCCGCGGGTGGAAATCGCGCCGGGACGCTTCAGCGGCCGTCCCGGTAAATACCAATTCAAGTTATTGTATCACATTTTCGCGCAATAATCAATATCACTTTTGCGCGTCCGGTCAATTTCTGTCTTTTGACCAATACGAAGGGCGTTTTTTGTACAAACTGGCAAAAAATCAAAAAGGATAAAAAGGCCCCGCGGTGCCGTCGGCAAGTGAAGAAGAAACCCTGCTCACGCAAGGACGGTGCCCTCCCGGACGGTTCGTGCTCCCAACGTCCCGGCGGCGCGGAGGCGCAATGCGCGACGGCGCCGGCGGGGAGGTCTGCATCCCGCGGCCGGAGTCCGGGCTCCATTTTACTCTTTGAGGGTTTTTATCACTCGCATTAAACGAACACCGCAGGGTGTTATTCCGGTCTTACTGTTCGGGCTCGTCGTAGAACACGTCGGACAGCTGATCGTCGAAGATGTCCGCCACCCGGTCGAATTCCTCGTCGTCCTCGATGGTTTCCAGCACCTGCTCGCCGTTCTCGTCCGTGGCGATCTTGAGGATCACGTACTCGTCGCTTGTCTCGTTCCCTTCTTCGTCGACGGGGATAAGCGCCCTGTACTCGCTTCCCTCGTACTCCAGAGAGGAGAGAAGGGCGAAGTTCAGTTCCTTGCCGTCCTCGTCGGTGAGGATAAGTATCTCGTCTTCGTATTCGTTTTCGCCGAGGTCTTTCTTTTCTTCGTTATCCATTGTTATCTCCCGTCCGCCGCGGATGCGGCACAAATTACGCTTTTCATCAGGGAAAGACGTCCCCGCATCTTTATTTTATCCCTTGCGGGCCCGGTTGTCAAGTGGAGTTTTTGGGAATGACCCGGAAATAACCGCCAAAAAAAGGAGAAAAAAGGCGGGCCGGAGGGAACGGGATCCCTCCGGTCCGCTTTTGCAGCGGAAAGTTGCGCTTTTTTCGTTATTTCACGCCCTTTTTCTTCAGAACGGCGGCGCCGATGCAGAGACAGGCGATGACAGCCGCCGCGAGGACTGCCGCCGTCACGGCGAATCCGTCTGCGGTGCGCGGAGCCGTCACGGGCTGAGGTGCCGGCGGCTGCGCCGCGGGAGCGGCGGTTTCCGCGGGAGCGGGCGTCTCGGCTGGAGCGGCGGTTTCGGTGAGATCTTCTTCGCCGGTATTATATGTGTAGTCATTGTCATCTGCATAATCAACGGAGACGTTCATATACTGGGGATTATCATAGTGAGGCTCAGCGTAAATAATCCCGTGTATATCGTTTAATTTTTTCAACGCGCCGAGAACGCCGTCTTCCGTTTGATTCTCCAAATAAAGCCGGAAATAATAATAACAGTCGTATCCCTCGCCTTCGATCTTTTCTATATCTGTCAAAGGAACCCCGTCATAGGTCTCCTTAAGGAGAAAATCTTCCATGTCTCTCGGGTGTCCTATTAAAGACGGGTGGTCAAGGTCGACAACAACAACGATCCAATCATACTCGTAATCGTTATTTTCCATCAGTCTGGAAAAATCCTTCTCTCTTCCGCCGCCAATTGCAAGTATCTCGAGCTCGCGGTTGGAATAGTCATCAGTATCAATACCGGAATCATCCGTAAAGAGCCTCGTCTCTGTTTCAGCCGACGCGGGGAGGATGAGAAGAGTAAAAAGCATAAGAATGAATATGATAATTGCGGTTATTTTTTTCATATCGTTCAGTCTCCTTCTTCGTTTCAAAACTTTCTTCCCTAACAGTATACCATATATGTATATATATGCAATAGGCATAATAAACAAAGCGACTCATCCGGTTTTGTATAATATGCTTTATTATCTTGCGTTTCACAATTATTCCCGTTATCTGCTCCTTTCCCCCGTTTCCGATTGACAAGGGGCGGAATATCGTATATAATAATCGAATAAGGTATTTTTCGACAAATCGGAGGCCGGGAGGAGAAGCGCTTTGAAAAACGAAATGACAAAAGACTTCGGCAATATGGTTTTCAGCGACGCGGTGATGAGGGAGAGGTTGCCCGAGGACGTCTACCGCGCCGTGAAAAAGACTACGGCTGAGGGCAGACGGCTCGATATCTCCGCGGCGGAGGCCGTGGCGGGCGCCATGAAGGAGTGGGCCATCGAGCGGGGAGCTACACACTTCACCCACTGGTTCCAGCCCCTTACCGGAATGACCGCGGAAAAGCACGAGTCCTTCCTCTCGCCGGATCCCGACGGCTCCGGCAGGGCGATAGAGGTCTTCTCCGGCAGGGAACTGGTCAAGGGAGAGGGGGACGCGTCGTCGTTCCCGTCCGGCGGGCTCCGCGCCACCTTCGAGGCCCGCGGCTACACCGCCTGGGACCCCACGTCCTACGCCTTCGTCAAGGACAACGTACTCTGCATCCCCACCGCCTTCTGCTCCTACGGAGGAGAGGCGCTTGACAAGAAAACTCCGCTGCTCCGCTCCATGGAGGCCCTGAGCCGTCAGGCGCTCCGGGTACTGAGACTGTTCGGCAACGCGTCGGGGCGCGTCGTCACCACCGTAGGCGCCGAGCAGGAGTTTTTCCTCATAAAAAAAGAAGATTTCGACAAGAGGCGCGACCTGATCTACACCGGGCGGACCCTCTTCGGCGCCCCTGCTCCGAAGGATCAGCAGCTTGACGACCACTATTTCGGCGCGTTCAAGCCCGCCGTCCGCGAATTCATGGAAGATCTCAACCGGGAGCTCTGGTCTCTCGGGATCTTCGCCAAGACCGAGCACAACGAGGTGGCGCCCGCTCAGCACGAGCTGGCTCCGGTGTTCGCCGAGGCGAACATAGCCTGCGATCAGAACCAGCTTACCATGGAGATCATGAAAAAGGTGGCGTCCCGCCACGGGCTGGTGTGTCTGCTCCACGAGAAGCCCTTCGAGGGCGTCAACGGCTCCGGCAAGCACGACAACTGGTCTATCTCCACCGTGGAGGGGAAGAACCTTCTCGACCCGGGCGACACGCCGAGGGAGAACGAGCAGTTCCTCATCTTCCTCACCGCCGTGATCTCGGCGGTGGACAACTACCAGGATCTTCTCCGCGCCGCCGTGGCGTCCGCGGGCAACGACCACCGCCTCGGCAAGGCGGAGGCGCCGCCCGCCATCATCTCCGTGTTCCTCGGGGACGAGCTGACGAACC
>JAFWWR010000103.1 GCA_017518025.1 Clostridia bacterium | reverse complement strand
GTTCTTCCGGCGATCCTCACCTGGGCGTTCGGCCTCCTGCTCAGAAAGATCGGCTGGATCAAAAAGGACGACCTGAAGCTGCCCGGAATGTGATAAAAACGAATAAAACCCCGCGTGCGGGGAAAACCTCCGGTAGAGACGTCTATCGGAGGTTTTTGTATGAAAAGATTACTTATAGCGTCGGTGTCCGTCGTTCTCGCGTTCGTGTCGCTCTCTTTCCTTCCGGTTCACGGCGAGGACGCCCTGTACCGCGACGTCATCAGATTCCACGTCGTCGCCGCGTCCGACAGCGAGGAGGACCAGGCGCTCAAGCTGCTTGTCCGGGACAAAACGCTGTCCCTGCTTGAAGAACGGCTCGCCGGAGTCACCGACAGGGACGAGGCGGCGGAGATAATATCCTCGGCTCTTCCGGAGATCGAGGAGGCGGCGCGGGAGACCGTCGCATCCGGGGGAAAAGAAAGCCCGGTCAGCGCGACCTTGACACGCGAGGCGTATCCGGTCAGATATTACGACGGCTTCGTCCTGCCGAGAGGGGAGTACACGTCCCTCCGTATGGTGATCGGCGAGGGAGAGGGTCATAACTGGTGGTGCGTGCTCTTTCCGTCGTTCTGCGCCGCGGCGTCCGGGGCGGAGGACGACTATCTCGCCGCCGGCTTCACGGACGAGCAGTTCAACGTCATTCGGCGCGACGCCGCGCCGAAATATAAGGTGCGTTTCAAGATCCTCGAGGTCCTGTCGGACATTTTCGGCTTCAGCTACTGACTTTTCGGGCGGCGGACTTGATATCTTCGCGGCAAAATGGTAAAATAGAGACGAACAAAACCGATTTGCCGCCGAGGGCGGCGGAGGGAGGAAATAATGGAACTATATCCCACGCCTCATATCAAAGCGACCCCGGAGGATTTCGCCGAGACGGTACTCATGCCCGGAGACCCGCTCCGCGCAAAGCGGATCGCGGAAACGTACATCGAGGATCCCGTTCTCATCAACGAGGTCCGCGGAATGCTCGGCTACACCGGATATTACAAGGGCAAAAGAGTCACCGTCATGGCCAGCGGCATGGGATGCCCGTCCATGGGCATCTACAGCTGGGAGCTGTTCAATGTGTTCGGCGTCCGGAACATCATCCGCATCGGCTCCGCGGGCTCCATGCAGGAGCGCGTCAAAGTCCGCGATCTGGTTCTCGCTCTCGGAGCGTCCACTGATTCCGCGTACGGCGCACAGTTCGGCCTTCCGGGATCTTTCGCGCCGGTCCCCTCCTGGGACCTGCTCAAAGTTGCCGCCCAGCAGTGCGAGCTGCTCGACGTTCCGTTTCACGTGGGCGGCGTGCTTACCTCCGACGTGTTCCACGCCGACAGTACCGACTCGGTGGCAGCGTGGATAAACATGGGCGTCCTGTGCGTGGAAATGGAGACTGCGGCCCTTTACATGAACGCCGCGCGGGCGGGGAAGCGCGCTCTGACCGTCCTCACAGTGTCGGACAGTCTTGTGACGGGCGAGACCACTACCTCGGAAGAAAGACAAATGTCTTTCACTCAGATGGTGGAGGTCGCTCTGAACACCGCGCTGTCTGTCTGACGACGATCTTCTGCAAACGCCGAAAGATTTCTTGCCCCGCATACTTAAATAAACAGCTCAAAACGGACCGTTCGCGCCTCGCTGACTGTCCGTTTTTACTTTCCCGCGCAGTCCGCAAAGACCCGGACCTATTGACAACTATATCTTTTTATGATACTATTAAGCCAAACCCGGGCGGCGCGAGACCGCCCCTCTGAAAGGAAGAAAAAATGAAAAGATCGAGATTACTGTCGGTACTGATTTCCGTTCTCGTGATCGTCGTGGCTCTGGCCGTATCCGTCGGCGCCGCCAACGTCGACGAAAACGGCAACTGGACTCCCGAGAACACGACGTGGGAGGCGCTGGCTCGGGACGAGCACGTCCTGGCGCGCTTCGCCATGTCGGCGGACCTCCATTACGGCGCGGACGCGTACTACCCCGCGGCAAAGCTCGAGGCGATCTACAACGCTATCGATCAGATCGGCGGAGTTGATATGTTCGCCATTTCCGGGGACGTGACCGACCACGGCCACGCCGACGAGCTCCGCGGCGTCATGAATATCATCAAAGCCCACACGTCGGATCCCGTGAGCGAGGTCGACGGCGTGACCGTCACGGGGACAGGCGACGACGTGACGACTACGCTTCTCTGCATGGGAAATCACGAATACAAGACCGACGGAGCAAACTCCGAGACGACGTTCTCCGGTATCACCGGGCAGGACGTCTGCGGGCTTTACTGGATAAACGGCGTCCCGGTGATAAAGATGTCGCCCACCTCCTCCGAGGAAGGGAACAGTTACTACGGCCGCGAGGAATTCATCCTCGGCGCATTTGAGGAGATCGACAACAGCGGCTACGACGGCATCATCATCGGAATGTCGCACCACAGACCGCCCACAAGCAAGAAGACCGCCTCCAACAGCACCTGGTCCGAGGCGGAGCTGAACGCGTTCAAGGCGCACAAGAACTTCGTCCTCTTCACCGGTCACAGCCATTCCTATTTCTATAACAGCGCCGAGTTCATCGAGCAGGTGCTGGGCTTCACCCACATCCGCTCCGGCGTTGCCGCCCACTTCTGGGGACCCGATACCGGAGTGGTCAACCCCGTGACCGGCAGAGAGGGACTGGCGTTCGAAGAGAACGCGATCCACTCATGCACCTTCGTGCTGATCGACGTGATGGACGACGGCACGGCGCGGATCCGCCGCGTGGACGTGTCGAAGGGCGAGTACGTCTTCGGCGATGAGGACTGGATCGTCGATCCCGATAACCAGATCTATCAGAAAAGCACCAAGGCGGGCTACTACGGCGCCCCGGCCGCGGCTCCCTCATTCCCGGACGGGGCTGAGATCTCCGTTGCGGACGAGGGGAACCACGATACCGTGATCGTCTCCTTCCCGGCGGCGACTCCCGCCACCGATAAGGGCTACGACTATATCAGGCGCTACCGCATTACGCTGACAGACGGCGAGGGGAACACGATCACCCGCGAGGTGATGGACGACTCCC
>JAFWWR010000102.1 GCA_017518025.1 Clostridia bacterium | reverse complement strand
CCGATGCCCTGGATCTTGTGCGCTCCGGCGACGCCTGTCGAGAGTACCGCGGAGGTCGCGGGCTCTACCGCAACTACTTTGACGTTCGGATTCTTCGATTTCAGGTATTCGCCGACGCCCGTTACCGTGCCGCCCGTGCCGACGCCCGCCACGAAGATATCCACGCCGCCGTCGGTGTCTTCCCAGATCTCGGGACCGGTGTGCTCACGGTGAGCCGTGGGGTTCGCAGGATTGACGAACTGGCCGGGGATGAAGCTGTCCGGGATCTCCGCGGCGAGCTCGTTCGCCTTCTCGATGGCTCCCTTCATGCCCTTCGCGCCGTCCGTCAGCACGATCTCCGCGCCGTAGGCCTTGATGAGCTGACGGCGTTCAACCGACATGGTCTCCGGCATGGTCAGGATGAGGCGGTACCCTCTCGCGGCCGCCACGGACGCGAGGCCGATCCCGGTGTTGCCCGAGGTGGGTTCGATGATGACCGATCCCGGCTTCAGTTTACCGGACGCCTCGGCCTCGTCGATCATGGCCTTGGCGATCCTGTCCTTGACGGATCCGGCGGGATTGAAGTATTCGAGTTTTGCGACGATCTTCGCCTTGAGGCCGTATTCTTTTTCGATATGAGTGAGCTCGAGAAGAGGTGTTCTCCCGATCAGCTGATCGGCGGAAGTGTAAATGTTCGACATGGTAACGTTTCCTTTCTTATTTTTCGTTTTTCCGGTCTTGTCCGGTCTTATCTGATCGCGTCGAACCCTTTTTCAAGGTCCGCGATGATATCGTCGATGTGCTCCGTCCCGATGGAGAGACGGATGGTGTTCGGTCTGATGCCCTGATCCAGCAGTTCCTCTTCGGAGAGCTGGGAGTGGGTGGTGGACGCGGGATGGATCACCAGACTCTTCACGTCCGCGACGTTGGCGAGAAGCGAGAAGATCGACAGATTGTCGATGAACTTCCACGCTTCCTCCTGACCGCCCTTTATATCAAAGGTGAAGATCGAGCCACCGCCGTTCGGGAAATACCTCTCGTACAGCGCGTGGTCCGGATGGTCCGGCAGGGACGGATGGTTGACTCTCTCCACCTGCGGGTGGCCCGAGAGGTACTCCACCACTTTTTTCGTGTTCTCCGCGTGTCTTTCAAGTCTCAGGGACAGGGTCTCCACCCCCTGCAGGAGAAGGAACGCGTTGAACGGGGAGATCGAAGCTCCCGTGTCGCGGAGGAGTATCGCCCTGATATACGTGACGAACGCCGCGGGGCCCACCGCGTCGTAGAAGGAGACGCCGTGATAACTGGGGTTCGGTGAGGCGATGTTCGGGTACTTGCCGCCGGCCTTCCAGTTGAATTTGCCCGACTCGACGATTATGCCGCCCAGGGTGGTGCCGTGACCGCCGATGAATTTCGTTGCGGAATGGACCACGACGTCGGCTCCGTGCTCGATGGGGCGGATCAGATACGGCGTGCCGAAGGTGTTGTCGATGACCACCGGGATACCGCGCCTGTGCGCGATCTCCGCCACCGCCTCGATGTCGGGGATGTCGCTGTTCGGATTGCCGAGAGTTTCGAGGAACACGGCGCGGGTGTCGTCCTCTATCGCCGCCTCCACCTCCGCGAGGTCGTGGACGTTGACGAAAGTGGTCCTGATCCCGTACTGGGGGAGCGTGTGCGACAGCAGGTTGAAGGTCCCGCCGTAGATCGTCTTCTGCGCCACGATATGGCCGCCGCTTGCGGCGAGGGCCTCGATCGTGTAGGTGATCGCCGCGGCGCCCGACGCCACCGCCAGGGCCGCGCTGCCGCCTTCAAGAGCGGCGAGCCGCTTTTCCAGCACCTCCTGGGTGGAGTTCGTCAGTCTGCCGTATATGTTCCCGGCGTCCGCAAGACCGAAACGGTCCGCGGCGTGACGGCTGTTGTGAAATACGTACGAGGTGGTCTGATATATGGGCACCGCCCGGGCGTCCGTCGCCGGATCGGCCTCTTCCTGGCCCACGTGGAGCTGCAGGGTCTCAAATTTATATTCGCTCATGATAATTTCTCCTTATACGTTGTGATTTCGGCATTTTCTTCGGTTTCACAAAAAACCGGGGGCTCTCTGAGGGCTCCCGGGCAAACGGCCGTGTCGGCTGAGACAACGTCAGTCCGAAGCGGGGCGGATCCCCGCGGAAGAGGCCGTACAACATGCCCGGGAGATAAACATTCGACAACATATCGAGCGGTTCATTATTTTAATTTCGGTTCCGGACATCTTTCGCGCCTCCTTCGTTCTGTTTTGATGACAAGATTGTACCACAAATCGACCCGTTTGTAAATTCGTTTGATTTTATTGCCGGCGATAACCGCAGACTATCGCGGATTTCCGCTCAAATCTCCCTGTATTTCAGCAGCTCGCTCACGTATTCCTCGCCGTACCGGGACAGGGAGCTTCCCTTTCTCGTGATATACCCGATGGTCAGCGGATCCTCCTCCTTCATTTTGACGGAAACGAGCCCGCGGAGGACGGAATCCTCCTCCGACAGCATCCCGCAGCCCACGGAGTACCCGCCGAGCTCGGCTATGAGCTCCAGAGTCGTGGCGCGGTCGTCGGATTTTATCATTTTATCGAAAGAATAGTCCCCCATCGCCTCTTCGGTCAGGTGAAAATTGCCGTCGTTGCTCTGGTCGAACGCGACGCAGGGGTAGTCCCGCATCTCCTCGATGGAGATCTCGTCCCGCTCCGCCAGCTCGTGATCTTTCCACAGGTAGACGTAAGTGTCGCGCCTCATGAGAGGCGTGAACTCCAGCCGATAGTCGCGGAAGAGCTTTTTTATCAGCGTCTCTCCGGAGCCGGAGAAGGAGACGACGCCGACCTCGCTTTTCAGGGAACTCACGTCGTCGAGCACCTCTTTGATCTTCGTCTCGTGGATGGAGAAGTCGTATTTGTCCGGATCCATTCTCCGTATCACCTCGGCGAACGCCCTGATCGCAAAATTATAATGCTGAGTCGACACGGAAAAACGCTCTTTTTCCCCGCCCCGGGACAGATACCGGTCCTCGAGGATCTCGTACTGGCCCACCGCGGCTTTCGCATATGTCAGGAATTCCCGTCCCTCGTCGGTCAGGGTTATCCCCTTGTTCGTCCTCTCGAACACGGGAGTTCCGATCTCGTCCTCAAGATCGCGGATGCTCGCGGACAGAGCCGGCTGGGAGACGTACAGCTTCGCCGCCGCCTCCCTCATGGAGGACGAGGCCGCCGCCGCGAGGACGTATCTGAGCTGTGTGATGTTCATACTATAAGATCTTCTTTCCGGTTTTTCTCTCGTAATCCTCCAGAGCGGACTGTATCGCCTCCTCGGCGAGAACGCTGCAGTGCATCTTGTAATCCGGCAGCCCGTCGAGGGCCTCCGCCACCGCCTTGTTGGTCAGCTTCTTCACTTCGCTCAGCGGCTGTCCCTTGATGAGCTCCGTCGCCATGGAGCTGGAAGCGATGGCGCTTCCGCATCCGAAGGTCTCGAATTTCACGTCCTTTACGATGCCGTCCTCGATCTTCAGATACATTTTCATGATGTCCCCGCATTTCGCGTTGCCCACCTCGCCGACGCCGTCGGCGTCCTCGATCACTCCCACGTTGCGCGGATTGCGGAAATGATCCATTACTTTTTCGCTGTAAAGTGCCATTATCGTATCTCCTTATAAGATGAATTCTCTTTTGCCCGACGTGAGGTCTCTCCAGATCGGAGAGAACCCGCGTAAATACTCAACGACTTCCCCGACGGATCTTACGATGTAGTCCGCGTCGGCGTCGGTGAGATCTTCCCCTATGCTGAGCCGCAGGGAGCCGTGCGCCACGTCGTGTACCCTGCCGATGGCAAGGAGAACGTGACTCGGATCCAGCGCGCCCGAAGTGCACGCGCTGCCCGACGACGCGCAGATGCCCCTGTCGTCCAGAAGCAGCAGCAGGGATTCGCCCTCGATCCCCTCGAAACAGAAGTTCACGTTCCCGGGCAGGCGGCGCGACGGATCGCCGTTCAGCGCCGAATGGGGGATCTTCCCGAGGCCCTCGATGAGTCTGTCACGCACCGCCGTGAGACGGGCGGCGTTGTCCGCCATCTTCGACGACGACTCCTTCAGCGCCTCCGCCATGGCGGCGACGCCGGCGACGTTCTCGGTCCCGGCGCGCTTGCCGCGCTCCTGGGCTCCGCCCTCGATGAGATTCAGAAGGCGGACTCCCCGCCTAACGTACAGGAATCCCACGCCCTTGGGTCCGTGGAATTTGTGGGCGGAGGCGGAGAGCATATCGACGCCGTCATCGGCGACGTTCACCGGGATATGGCCTACCGCCTGCACCGCGTCCGTGTGGAACAGGACGTTTTTCCGCCGGCAGATCTCGCCGATCTCCCGGATGGGCTGGACGGTCCCGATCTCGTTGTTGGCGTACATCACCGTCACAAGGCACGTGTCGTCCCGGATAGCGGCCTCCACCTCGGACGGGATAACGATCCCGTTTTCGTGGACGTCGACGAGAGTCACCTCGAAACCCTCTTTTTCCAGTCTCTCGAGGGTGTGCAGTACCGCGTGATGCTCGAAGGCCGTGGAGACGACGTGCTTTTTGCCGTTTTTTCTTCCCAGCTCCGCGGCGGAGCGGATCGCCTGATTGTCGGCCTCGCTCCCGCCGGACATGAAGTATATTTCCCGGGGAAGCGCGCCTATCACGGCGGCGATCTCCTCTCTCGCCTTTTCAAGAGTCTCCTTCGCCTTTTGCCCGTGCGAATAAAGACTCGACGGATTCCCCCAGACGTCGTTCATTACCGACGTCATGGTCCGTGCTGCCGCCTCGCTCATTTTCGTCGTCGCGGCATTGTCTGCATAGATCATTTTTTCTACCTCTTTTCAGTTTTCGCGCATATTATACTCCTATTCGCCTACTGTGTCAATAGGTTTTTATGTTTTTTTCACGGAGGGGCTTGATTTACCTACTGACCTACTGTATAATAGTACGTAACCCGGAAGGAGGGCGCTTTATGATTTCAACAAAAGGAAGATACGCGATCCGCGTAATGATCGATCTGGCGGAGAACGGAGGCGGCGGATGCGTGCCGCTGAAGGACGTGGCGTCGCGGCAGCAGCTCTCAAAAAAATATCTCGAGATCATCGTCAAGGATCTGGTCTCGGGCGGCCTGCTCAGCGCCGTCAGCGGAAAGGGCGGAGGTTACAGACTCGTCCGTCCGGCGGAGGATTACACCGTGGGCGAGATCATCGAGCTGATGGAGGGGACGCTGTCCTCGGTGGCGTGCCTCGCGGGCGGCTCGGTGAACTGTCCCCGGGCCGAGGTCTGCGAAACGCTCCCTCTGTGGGAGGAGTACGACCGGCTCACCCGCGATTTCTTCTACGGCAAGCGCCTGTCCGATCTGCTGAAAAATAACGGCGCGAAATGACGGCCGCATCCGAAAAACGATAAAAAAGTCCGCGTCCTCCGGGACGCGGACCTTTTTTGCCAAAGAAAACCCCGGAGCCCAAACGGGATCCGGGGTGAAGACTCGACATGCCGATTATCTCTTGGAGAACTGGCTTGCGCGGCGAGCCGCTTTGAGACCGTATTTCTTTCTCTCCTTCATTCTCGGGTCGCGGGTCAGGAATCCCGCCTTCTTGAGGATCGCGCGATAGCTCTCGTCCGCAAGAAGAAGTGCCCTTGCGATGCCGTGACGGACGGCGCCCGCCTGGCCGGAAATACCGCCGCCGCGGACGTTGACCACGACGTCGAACTTGCCCTCGGTCCCCGTGAGGCCGAACGGCTGGTTGATGATGAGCTTCAGAGTCTCGAGACCGAAGTAGTCGTCGATGTCTCTTCCGTTAACGGTGACTGTGCCGGAACCGGGATACAGTCTGACGCGCGCCACGGAGCTTTTTCTTCTGCCTGTTCCGTAAAAATACGGCTTTGCACTTGTATACATCTATATCTCCCGTTCCTTTCTTAAATTTCTACTTCATAAGGCTGCGGCTTCTGGGCCTGCTGCTTATGCTCGGATCCGCTGTACGCGAACAGGCGGGTGATCGCCTTGTCGCCGATGGAGTTCTTCGGAAGCATACCCTTGACGGCGAGCCTCATCGCGAACTCGGGCTTCGTCTGCATCAGCTTGCGGTAGCTGGTCTCCTTGAGACCGCCGATGTAGCCGGAATGGGTGCGGTGGAACTTCTGATCCAGCTTTCTGCCGGTGAGCACCGCTTTGTCGCAGTTGATGATGACCACGAACTCTCCGCAGTCAACGTGGGGGGTAAACTCGGGGCGATGCTTGCCGCGAAGGATCGTCGCCGCCGTCACAGCCGTCTTGCCCAGGGGCTTGCCGGCCGCGTCGAGTATATACCAACCGCGCTGTACGGTTTCTTTCTTTGCCATGTAGGTTGACATTTTCTTTCCTCCGTTTGAAATATTCTTTTTCAGTGACGGAGCATATTTTATCACACCGGGCAGGGGAAGTCAATACCTTTTTTCAAAAAAATCCCGTTTTTTTAATTTAGATTTGTAGGAACTCCGTTTTTCTCGTTTTTTCTCTTTTTTGCTCTTCTATGCTCAGACGCCATGTTCAAAAAAATCGGTGTCGCGGAGCCGGAGACCGGGTGAAAACGGCGTTTTTCGGCCTCGGCGGGCCTCATTTTTGAAAAAAACGGCAAATTCTTCTTGACAACGGGCGCGGCGGTATATTATAATATGGATTGTCTATCTGTAAAAAACAGAAAAAACGTGAAGTTGATATAAACGAAGGAGGTTCCGAAATGCTCAGAACATATCAGCCCAAGAAGAGACACAGAAGCCGCGAGCACGGTTTCAGGAAGAGAATGGCTGACGCCAACGGAAGAAAGGTGCTCAAGAGACGCCGCGCAAAGGGACGCAGAAGACTGACTCACTGATCCCGCCGCGCGCAGACCTCACAGGGCCCGCGCTCCCAAGCGTATGACAATAACCTCCGTTTTGGGGGTTATTATTCTGTAACGGAGCGGCGCCCGGGGAGACAAAAAATGAAGCTTTATCCCATAAGCGAAAACCACCTGTACCAGAAAGCGTACAAAAACGGCAGGCGCGCGTCGTCCAGATCCGTCACGGTCTACGTGCTGAGGGACCGCGCCGCCGCCAAGCTGAAAAAACAGGATCCCGCCGGCAGGATGATAAACCGGGTGGGGATCTCAGCCTCAAAAAAGATCGGAGGCGCCGTAGAGCGCAACCGGGCAAAACGGGTCATAAGAGAAGCGTTGAGACAGATAGACAGAGAGTACGACGTGAAAAAAGGATGGCTCGTGGTCATCGCCGCCCGGTACCACGCGACGGTTTTGAAGATGCAGGACGTGTATCGCGACCTGCTGTACTGCCTCGGAAAGGCAGAAATGTTGAACGAGCGGAGCGACGCGCCGCAGGGTCGGACCGAAGACTGACCCGCCGCCGCTGCCGCACGGTGATCCGTCATGAAAAAACGAAACGGAAGCATCCTCACCCGAGGGGCGCGGGCGGCGCTTCGGGCGCTTGTCTTCGTCCTGTCCATGCCGGGCAGGATCGCCGCGGCGCCGGTAAAACTGTACCGGAAATACGTGTCCCCGAACAAGGGGGCGCCGTCGTGCAGATACCGTCCCACGTGCTCGGAATACGCCCTCGGGGCGCTGTCCGAGTGGGGGCTGATCTGCGGAGGCGCGCTGTCCCTGTGGCGCGTCCTGCGATGCAACCCGTTCTCCCGCGGCGGGGACGACCCCGTGCCGAAAAACCCGGTAAAGCGCCGGATCACTGACTTTATCCGCGGCGGACAAAATGATTCCCGCTCCGCCGGCGAAACGACCGAAACAGAAAAGGAATAAACGAAAATGGGTAAAATATTCGGTTTTATTTTCACCCCGCTCGGGTGGCTCATCAGGACGTTTTACAGCTGGACCCACAACTACCTGATCTCCATCCTTCTGTTCGCGCTGGTGATCGAGATTATCCTCTCGCCTCTCCAGATCAAGCAGCAGAAGAACTCCATCAAGCAGGCGAAGCTGGCTCCTAAGATCAACGCCATCCGCAAACGCTACGCGGGCAGAAACGACAACGTGTCGAAGCAGAAGATGAACCAGGAGATCATGGAGGTCTATCAGCAGGAGGGCTTCAACCCCGCCGGCGGCTGCCTCCCCATGCTCATCCAGCTTCCCATCGTCCTCTGCGTGTACCAGGTCATCATCAATCCGCTGACTTATCTGTCAGGATTGCCAAATAGCGCCATTGAAACGATAAAGACCGTGTTCAAGGGTTGGACGGAAATACCCATCGTCAACGCTCTCAACGGTCAGGTGACCGATCCGAGCAAGCTGTTCAGCACGCTCAGTCTGCGTTCAGAGGCCATCCAAAAGGTCGGTGCGGACACTATCGGAAAGGCGACTCTCCCCGACTTCAAAATGTTCGGGCTCGATCTGGCTCAGGCTCCGAGAGAGAATTTCTGGCCGCTGATCATCATACCGATCCTGGTCTTCCTCACCACCTGGGGTTCCGTGTGGATCATGAAGAAATTCACCTATCAGGCGCCCGAGGCGGAAGAAGCGCAGAACAGACTCTCCATAAAGATCATGAACCTCGCAATGCCTCTGTTCTCCGCGTGGATCTCCTATATGTGGGTCGCCGTGCTCGGTATCTACTGGGCGTTCCGCAGCGTGCTGTCCGT
>JAFWWR010000101.1 GCA_017518025.1 Clostridia bacterium | reverse complement strand
GTGAATATCCTCCGGGGGATCTTCGGCATCAGCAGCGCGAAAAACGCGAAAATGCCCGCAATGAAGAGAGCGAAGAAGATCGGGAAGATTATCTTCCAGTCGATGGACTTGAACAGGAACAGATGGAGCACGACCTCCGTGTAAACGAAGCACAGGCAGAACACCGCGGCGCGGTGCGCCCAGATCTTCCAGAGGGCTCCCTTTGACGGCTCCTCGGCGGGTCTTTCGTCGGCCTTCTTCTGTTTTTTATATTTTTTCGACTCGGCCGCCGGTTCGGATCCCTCGTTTTCCGGCTTATCCGCGTCCGGTTCCCCGGACTCCGGTCCCGGTCCTTCTTCCGAAGGGCGGTCGGTCTCAGCTTCCGCCGCTTCCACGGCTGACGGTTCTTCATCGACCGGCAGTTCCGTTTCCGTCTCCTCTGCGGCAAGCTCCGCTTCGCCGGTCAGGATCTCCTCGTCTTCCGATTTCTTTTTCTTAAACAAATGCGTTCTCTCCTTTCGGCCGGTCGGCGGACTTTACATCCGTCCCGGCAAAAACGAACAACTGTCATTTTATGTCGGTCCCCGGCCGAAGGACGGCCTCGGATCAAAACATATACAACTATTGTATTTTATCATATTTTTCGACACAATTCAACACCAATTTAAGGCAGGACGTCCCTTCCTTTTTGTCACATGTCACATAACACCCCGATATAATGACAACGGAGTCTATCTCGAAAGGACAGGAAAGACAAATGGAATACTCGGTAACGCTCGCCCTCGCGGCGACCCTCGGAACGTGGTTTCTGACCGCGCTGGGCCCCGCCACCGTCCTGTTTTTCAGGTCTCCCGGGAAGAACACGATGAATCTTATGCTCGGGTTCGCCTCGGGAGTGATGATAGCCGCCAGTTTCTGGTCCCTGCTCCAGCCGGCGGTGGTGATGGCGGGCGACTCGTCCTCCGCGCCTCCCTGCCTGGTCATCACGGCGGGCTTCGTCCTCGGCGCCCTCTTTCTGTGGCTCTCCGACAAGGCGGTGAGCCGTTCGATGAAGGACGGCGGAGGCGGAGGAAGCGCAAAAAGCAGGATAATGATGCTGATACTGTCCATCACGCTCCACAACATACCCGAGGGGCTGGCGGTGGGCGTCGCCTTCGGAGCGCTCCGGAACTCCGGCTTCACCCCGGAGGGGATCGCGGGAGCCATGACCGTGGCGCTGGGTATCGGCATACAGAACTTCCCCGAGGGAGCGGCGGTGTCCGTCCCGCTGAGGCGGGAGGGGTATTCGAGGAAAAAGAGCTTCCTCATCGGGCAGGCGTCGGGGCTGGTGGAGCCGGTCGCCGGGGTCGCCGGCGCGGCGCTGGTGTCGCGCATGACCGCCATCCTCCCCTACGCGCTGTCGTTCGCCGCCGGGGCGATGGTCCTGGTGGCCGTCCACGAGCTCATCCCCGAGTGCCAGCGAAATCAGCCGGAGCGGCCTTATCTCGCCACCATGGGGATCGTCGCGGGCTTCGCCGTGATGATGCTGCTCGACGTGATGCTGGGTTAGTCTTCCTTTTTGATATATTTTATGTACTCGTAATTTCCCGGCGCGGACGCGGTCTCGCACATGAAGGCATGGACCCGGTCTCTCAGGTCCCCCCTCGCCTCCTGCCTCGGCAGGGACGGATCGGGGTAGAACGGCTCGCTCAGCGTCACCGTCAGGAGCGGTTTCCCGTTTTTGAAGATCTTTCTTCTGCGGTAGGTGGTGGTGAACGCCACGCAGGGCGCGCCGTCCCGTACGGGATAGGCGAATGCCGCGTCCCCGAAGGGGCGGATCCCCGTGTACCACGGCCAGATATGTGATTCCGGGTACAGCGCCACGGCGCGGCGCTGACCGACCCTGCGGCTCAGCGTCTCGCGGAACACCGGGAGCGCCTTCACCGACGTGGGGATCGGGATACCGCCGAACATCTGCACCAGGGTGACGATACCCTTGATGGAAACGGCGTCGGGATTTGCGACGATATACGTTTTTCGCGGGAAGGCGGCGAGGGTCGGGATCGCGGCGTCCATGAACGACTGGGTGTGGTTGCCGTAGAGGTATAACCCGGTCTTCCGCAGGCGGCGGAGCGCCCGTCTGTTTTTTATTTTCAGCCCGTAAACGAGCTTCCCGATGAGGAACACCAGGGGCGTAGCGAAGCCCCGGTACATGATCGCCTCGGCGACGGACCACAGCGGATTTTTCCGCACGTAGGGGTAGTCCGCGCCGATCTGCCTGGTCTCGATCTTCGTTCCGGCGAAGTCGTCGTTCAGCTCGTCGGAGTAGTATACCGTCCTCGGCTCACGCATGGGTCCCGCCCTCTTTCGCTGCGTTCACGGTGTCGACGATCATCCGCTCCATCTCGTCCATGCACCGGTCGAAGTCGAACTTCTTCGCGTAGTCGCGATACTCCAGGCTGCGGCGGTCTTTTTCCTCAGGATGGTCGAGCCAGTAGTCGATCTTTTTCGCCAGATCGTCGCTGTCGTTGCACCGGAACAGATTCTTGTCGTCGATGGCGAAATAGCGGGTGGCGCTCCTCGGCGAGTCTGAGATCACGGGGACCGCGCCGCAGGCGATGGCCTCGAGGCACGCGATGGCCTCGATCTCGATCTCCGCCGGGTGGACGTACAGATCGGCGTTGCTGATCACGTCGATGAGCTCCTCCCGGGAGAAGAACCTGAACACCGGCTCGAGCGGCAGTTTTGCCGCTCTCTTTTTCAGTTCATTCTTCAAGGGGCCGTCTCCGGCGAAGATCAGCCGGATCTTTTCTCTGTGACGCGACTTGTCCGCCGCGTCGATGAGGACCCGGTGGGATTTCTCCCTGCTGTATCTGCCCGTAAATAGGATCCTATACTCGTCCGAGCCGTCGTCGCGGCGCCGGTGAGGAACGAACTCCTTTCCCACGCCGTTGGAGATAACGTAGGCGTTTGTCTTTCCGCCGTATTTCTCGAAGACCTCGCGGATGAACTCTGTGGGATAGTGGACTGCGTTCACCCGGCGGTAGAGCTTTCGCCAGAAGACCTTGTACGCCGCGATATTGGCGGGCTTGAAATTCTTCATGAATATGTGCGAGGTGAAATTCTCCGCCTGGCAATGGAATCCCGCCGTAATGGGGATCCCCGCCTTTTCCGCGGCGCGGGCGGCGTAGTTCCCTACGGGGAACGGGGTCATGACGTGGACCGCGTCCGCTCCGTCGAGGGCGCGGGCGATCACGTCGTGATCGGGCCAGGACGGAGTGACGCCGTTCTTTCTGAAATATCCCTTGAGGGGCCCCATCGGGAGTTTTTTCACCACGTAGCAATCGGGTTCTCCGATCCGCTCCTCGTCGGAGCAGACGACGCGGACCGTGTGTCCCTTTTCCCTGAGGGATCTGATGAGGTTCAGCGCGGCGAGTGTGGTGCCGTTGTTCGCCTTTCCGAGGAAATCACATACCACTGCAATTATCATATTGACGTATCTCCTTTCGTTGTGATCCGGGCGTCACACGCCGGCGGGAGTGATCTCCACCACCTCGTCGATGCGGCAGTGGAGTGCGCGGCAGATCCGCACCAGCGTTTCGAGATGTACCGGCTCGCCGCGGCCCATCTTGGCGATGACCGCCGGGCTGAGGCGGGTCGCCTCGCGCAGGTCCTTTTTCTTCATTTTCCGGTCGATGAGCAGCTTCCACAGCTTGTCGTAGGACACCGCGGTCCCGACCGGGACGCTTTTTTCTTTTCTCACGGTTTTCACCTCTCATTCGCGCGCCGCTCCCGCGCCGCGCGGATTATCACGGAGATATGATATCAAAAAATATTCACTTTTGCAAGTATAATTTTACGAAAGTGAATTTTTGGCGGCAAAAAGGACCGGGAGACAGCAGTCTCCCGGAGTTTTAAGTTATATTTTGCTTCGCAAAGTTATATTTCTCCTGACGGAGAAGTTATATTTTGTGCTTCGCGCAAAGGTATATACGCCGCGGCGCGGCGTGTTATGACGGCTTTGCCGTCATTCACCGACTGCGGTATTCCTGAGGATGCGGCGTTCCGCCTCGGCGCACCAGAGTCCGCCGTTCCCTTTGCAGATCGCGTCGAGATCGGCGAAGAGCTCGCCCTCCGGGGTGCCCTTAAGCTCCTCGGCGCGGGCGCCGAAGTCCGCGATGGCGGTCAGCGGCAGGTCGAGGTGCGTATAGACCAGCTTCTTCGCGCCCTTGATGTTCGGCAGATCCTTCACCGTGTCAACGTAGGCGTTGAGGCCGCCGACGTGGGTTATCATCCCGGCGGGGTCGACCCGGCCATTCTCCATCATGGAGATCGACTCTCTCATGTCGTCCGTATTGCCTCCGCTGGTGCCCACGATGTGAGTCCCGCCGTAGTGGACGTTGTAGAAGTTGAAGTTCGCCGAGAACGCGGGATCGGTGGGCCCCGCGAAGAAATTGAGACAGCCGTCCCGGGCGAGGATGGCGTCACCGGTCTCCACCACCGGCTTCACCGGGGCGTAGACGAATACGTCGTTGAATCCCTCTCCGTCAGTGAGGGCTCTCAGGCACTCCACGGCGTCCACGTTTGCGGTATTGACGTAACGGAGGTCCACTCCGTGACGGGCCGCATCCTCGGGGGTGACGATCTTCGACGCTCTCTCCAGCCGCGCGTCGTCGATGTCGGTGACGACCAGCAGAGACGGCGCTCTGTCGCAGTGGATGGCGTAGTCCGCGGCTCCGAGCCCCATGGGGCCCGCTCCGGCGAGGATCGCCATCATGCCGCCCTTCACCACGCCCATCTCGTGGACGTAGCCGCCGGGCTTCACGTGGTAGTTGGCGTGGAACGCACCGACGATGCAGCTCATGGGCTCGGCGAGACTTCCGTAGAAGAACGCGTCGCCGTCGTAGGGCAGCAGGCAGTCGCACTCCATGACCTCGTGCGGGAAGATCACGTACTCGGACGCGCCGCCGCAGTATTTGTAGGAATATCCGGGAGCGGCGAGGGAACCCTTGTAGTTCAGCGCCGGCTGGATGACGAATTTGTCGCCCGCCTTGAACTTGTCTGCCCACTTTTTGCCCACGGAGACGATCTTTCCGCAGAACTCGTGGCCGATGATGACGGGGTTGTTCTCCACGTCGTTCGGGACGCGCTTGTGAGCGGCGCCCTGGCACACCGCCTTGTAGGACGACATGCAGATGCTGTCCGAGATCACGCAGGCGAGGATCTCGTCGTCGCGGATCTCCGGAAGCTCGATCTCCTCAAGACGGAGATCCATTTTGGAGTAAAGTCTCACTGCTCTCGTTTTCATTTTATCGCACCTCTTTTAAGGATAATATCTTTTCAAACGGTTTTTCCGCTGTTTTTGTCTTTTCTCGGGCGGCCTGCC
>JAFWWR010000100.1 GCA_017518025.1 Clostridia bacterium | reverse complement strand
TACTTCACGCCGCGTTCGCCCAGCTCGCCGGTCCACACGCCGGAGTGGGGCTCGATGGACAGGGTCTTGTCGTATCCGCGCATGTAGAGCAGCGCGAAGATCTTCGGCCACGGGAAATCGTCCAGTCCTGCCGGCGGGTCGTCCACGTAATCGTTGCCGACCTTGAGGCCGCCCTTCAGGTGCATGTGCACAACTCTGTCCGCCCACTTGTTGAGCTCCTCTATATAGTCGTCGCCTCTTCCGTAAACGTGCGAGCAGTCGTACTTTATCATGAGCTGCGGGAACTCGGAGAGGACGATCTCCCACGCCTTGTCTCTGCAGAGGAAGTTGCCCCAGTCGCAGTTGTAGAGAGCCAGGGTGATGCCGCGCTCGCCGGCGTAGTCAAGCATCTCGCGGAGGTACTCCACCGCCAGCACGTAGTTGCGGAACAGAGACTGCTCGCGGTCGCGGTTGACGCCCAGATGGAACACGGGGGAGCCGATCTTCACCGCCACGTCGATCTCCTTTTTCAGCAGATCGACCGTGTTCCGGTTGATGGCGTTGTTTTCGATGACGTTACCGTTCCAGCGGCCCACGGACAGCACCGGAAGCTCGTATTTGTCGATCAGGCGGCGGGTCTCGTCGCAGGCGGCGATGAATTCTTCGCTCTCGTGGTCAAAGTTGGTGCAGATCTCGATAAAATCGAGGCCCAGATCTTTGACGTGACGGAAATCTTTCTCGGCATAGTCGCTGATGATACCAAGTTTCATGTTGTATTTCCTTTCTTTATGCCGACGGATCCCCGCGGCGTATTTTCATCCGTTATTCTACCATACCGCCGGGGGGAAAGTCAATCGGGAATCGTCCTTCCGCGGCAGAATTTTCATTTTATTAACTTATTGACGGACGGGGACCGGACGCGCCGCGCGGGAGCTCTTCCGCGGCCGCCGCGGAGCAGTTCCCCCGCTCGGCAAAGGACACCTCCGGAAAACGGTTGCTTTTTTCGGCATAATATGGTAGAATGAAGTTTGACGGAAGTTTTTCATCCGACAAAATACACAAAAACCCGAAGGAGGACTGAATAATGATACTCGACGAAAACGATCTGCGGGAGGGCCTGCGTTTCATAGTCGGCACCTGGCAGGTCGACTACGTGGTGAACGCCTTCTCGAACGATCTCAGCCACATTCCCGCGGCGGAGTTCAAAAGCGACGACGGCCGCGACTTTTCCGCCGTCACTTTTGAGTTTTTCGAGGACCACACCGTCGCGATGCGCGATTCCTCCTCGGGAAAAGAGGAAAAAGGGACCTGGGAGCAGACGGGATGGTCTTCATACAAGTACACCCTGAACGGCTTCATCGACCTGCCGGACGGGTCCTTCAAGGACGCGGCGGAAAAGCTGGAGGTCGTCGAGGGATGCCTCGTTTTCAGCATCGGATTCCTCGCCGTGGGCATGAAGAAGATCGCCGACGGAGTCGTGACCGAGCCGGAAAAGGAGCCCGATATCGGCGATATCGAAATGACGGAGGCGGATCTCGCCGCCGCGGACGTGGTGGGGACCTATGAAGTGGCGAAGGCATTCTCCATGGTTGGCGGAGATTTCGGCCTGTTCTCCCGGGAAGAGGTGGAGGCGGACCTCAAAAAGAGGAAGGAAGCCGGCGAGATCGACGACGGCGAGACCGCCTCATACACGCAGGCCTTCGACCTGGTGGTGGAGTTCACACCGGATCACAGGGTCCTCCAGTGGATAAAGATACCTCCCCACGTTACCGAGGAGATGATAAAAGAGGCTCAGGAGGCGGGCGAGATCGGCGAGGTCCGGGACGGCCGCTTCTGCGGAGAGGAAAAGAAATGGAAATCCCTCGGCGGCAGGTATTACTATGACTCCGGCGAGCACCGGGAGGTGTTCGGGGAGGTGAAGTCCTCCTGGGACGAGCTCGTCGAGGACGAGGACGGTCTTCTCTCTTTCGGCGAGGCGATGAAGCTCCGCCGCATCTGACGAACAACCCGCGCACGGCGCGAAATAATAACAATTTCAGAAGGAGACGCCGCGTCCCGCGGCAACAAGACGAAATGAAACGACTGACAAAGAAGCAGATGATCATCTTCGCCATCGGCCAGCTGGGCTGGTCCATGCTCAGCGGAGTGATCAACACCTGGCTCGTGACGTTCTACCTGCCCACCGCAGGGGACAAGAAGGATTTCGGCGCGTTCAACTACATAAAGCCGGGCCTCGTTATCCTCGGCTTTCTGACGATCCTCGGTCTCATCACGGCGCTGAGCCGCATCTTCGACGCGGTGACCGACCCGCTGATCGCATCCCTCAGCGACAAGAGCAAAAACCGCCGCGGCAGACGTATCCCCTTCATGCAGAAAGCGGCGATACCGCTGGCCGTCGTGACGGTCCTGCTGTTCTGGCCCCCGGTCAACCGCGAGAGCGGATGGAACGTGGCGTGGGTCTCCGTGTTCATCGTTCTGTTCTACCTGTTCATGACCATGTACTGCACGCCGTATAACGCCCTGATCTCCGAGTTCGGCAAGACTCAGGACGACCGGATGTTCATCTCCACCGCCATCTCCCTGACTTTCTTCGTCGGCACCCTGCTGGCGTACACGCCGTTCCTCTTCGCGGGGACGCTCCGCGGCCTCGGCCAGTCCTATCCCATGAGCTACCGCATCTGCTTCATCGTACTGGCTGTCGTCGCCTGCGTGTGCATGATGCTGCCCACCTTCCTGCTGAAAGAAAAGGAATTCGTGGACACCAAGCCCACGGAATCCAATATGATGAAGTCCCTGGCCTCCACCTTCAAGAACCGCGACTTCCGCGTGTTCGTGGGCTCGGACATCATGTACTGGATCGGCCTCACCCTGTTCCAGACGGGTCTGCCGTTCTTCGTTAAGGTGTCCATGAATCTGAACGAAAGCTACACTCTGTACTTCATGGGCGGCATGACGGTCCTTTCCGCCGTGTTCTACCCCTTCGTGTCGGCTCTGGTCCGCAGATTCGGCAAAAAGAAGCTCACAATCCTCGGCTTTCTCGGTCTCGCGCTGGCGTACGTCATCACAGGACTCATCAGGTTCATCCCGGCGATCCCGGGCGCGGTCTTCGGCGTGGTGATCTGCGTCGTGGCGGCGTTCCCCATGGCTCTGCTGGGCATCATCCCCCAGTCCATCGTGGCTGACGTTGCGGAGGCGGAGGGCATCGTCACCGGCGAGAACCGGGAGGGTATGTTCTTCGCGGCGCGCACCTTCGCAATGAAGTGGGGCCAGTCCATCGCAATGCTTGTGTTCACCTCCCTCGCCATCTTCGGGACGAAGCAGAACACCGCGAGCAACGATATCACCGCGAATCCCACGGGCCTTACCATCGTGGCGTTCGTGGCGGTGACCTTCTGCGTGCTCGGCGCCCTCATCCTGTCGCTCTATAACGAGCGTGGCGTCATGAAGACCCTCTCGGAGAAAAAGATCCCCGGGGCGGACGACACACCCGAGGCGGAAGGAAAAGAATAATGAACTGCAGTTTCAGACTGACTTATGAGTCGGGCGGCGGGGAGCATATCCTCACCGCCCCCTCTTCGGACGGGCCTCTGTCGGTCTCCGTCACCGACGACGGGGTGCGCCGCACCGTGACGGCGAAGGCGTCGGAGCGGGTGACGCTCACGTCCTACAGCGAGTGGGGCCACGACTTTTTCACCGTGTCGGAGCCGGAAGACCCGGACCCGAAGGGCGACCTTTATTTCATCAACGGGTATCAGTCCTGGACCGAGACCCGGGAGTTCTACGGCGACGCCCGGGAGCGGGACGTGACGCGTCTGCCCGGGGTGCTGGTGCGGAATTTCGCCTTCGACCGGTACGGCGACGCCACGTTCTACGAATACGACAAGCGGATCCTCCACGGCTACGACGTCTTCTACGTGAAGGGCGTGTCGAACGGTTTTGTGGCTTCCCTGAACGGGAGCCGGGCGTATCTCATCATCGAGGTGGTGCGCCGGGACGGCGCGGTGTCGCTGCTGAGCGACGTCTGCGGCGTGACGCTCGCGCCGGGCGACGAGTACGTGATATGCGACTATATCTACGCCGGCTCCTTCGACGAAGGCGTCGGGCTGTTCCGGCGGTACTACCCGTACACCGAGAGAAAAAAGGTGTTCGGCTACACGTCCTGGTACAATTATTATCAGAACATCAGCGAAGAGATAATCCTGCGGGACCTCGGCGCGCAGGACGGCCGGTTCGAGCTGTTCCAGATCGACGACGGCTGGGAGACCTTCGTCGGCGACTGGCTGGACGTGGACCAGGTGAAATTCCCCCGGGGGCTGGAGCCGACAGTCGCCGCCGTGAAGGAAAAGGGAATGACGGCGGGGATCTGGCTGGCGCCTTTCGTGGCGGAGGAGAAGAGCCGCCTGTTCCGGGAGAGACCGGAGTGGTTCAAAAAGGGGCCCGACGGCGCGCCCGTCAAGTGCGGCGCCAACTGGAGCGGCTTCTACGCGCTGGATCTGGATAACGGGGACGCCATGGACTACGTGGCGAGATGCCTGAAAAAATACGCCGACATGGGCTTCGATTTCTTCAAGCTGGATTTCCTCTACGGAGCGTCGCTCCCTGCGTACGACGGGGAGACCAGGTGCGCCGTGGCGGAGAGGGCGTATTCTTTCCTGCGGGACTGCCTTCCGGGCAAGGTGATCCTTGCCTGCGGCGCCACGCTGATCAACTGCGTGGGGAAATTCGACTACGCCAGGGTGGGCCCCGACGTGTCCCTGAAGTTCGACGACGAGTGGTATATGAAATTCATGCACCGGGAGCGGATCTCCACCAAAGTGACGCTCCAGAACACGGTGTTCCGCCGGATCTTCGACGGATGCTTCTTCGGCAACGACCCGGACGTCTTTCTCCTGCGGGACGATAATCTGTCCCTTACCCGGGAACAGCGGCGGGCGCTGATCACGCTGAACGCCCTGTTCGGAAGCGTGATGATGACCTCCGACAACGTGGCGGAGTACGACGACGGCAAGCGGCGCGAGCTTGACAGGGCGCTGAAACTGTTCCGGGACGCCCGGGTGACGGACGTGTCCCGCCGCGACAGGACCGTCACGGTCCGCTATACCCTCGGCGGCGAAACTCATACGCTGGATTACGATACGGAAAAAGG
>JAFWWR010000099.1 GCA_017518025.1 Clostridia bacterium | reverse complement strand
TGGGTGGGGCTGACGCCCGCGCCGACGCGCGCGACCATGTCGTACGCCATCGTCTCGCCCTTGGTCTGGCCGCCCATGCCGTAGAAGTTATTGAACACGTTGAACAGGATCGGCATACCGCCGTCCGGATACTTGCCGTCCATGCCCCAGAGCTTGGTGATCTGGTCCATCGACGCGAAGTTGAGACTTTCGAGCACGGGGCCGCGACCGAGGGCGCCGTCACCGGAGTTGGCGACAACGATGCCGGGCTTGCCGTTGCTTCTCTTGTAGAGAGCCGCGCCGAGAGCGATGGGGGCGGAGCCGCCGACGATGGCGTTGTTCGGGAAAATGCCGAAGGGGATGAAGAACGCGTGCATTGATCCGCCGAGGCCCTTATTGAAGCCGGTCTTTCTCGCGAAGATCTCGGCCAGCGCGCCGTAAAGCAGGAAGTCCTTCGCCAGCTCTTTCACGCTGTCGGTCTTGAAGTTCTTTTCAACGACGCCGAGGATGGTGCCGCCGAGGAACTCGTGCATGATGTCGTAAAGTTCCTTGTCGTCCAGCTTGTTGATGGAGGAAAGACCCTTCGCCAGGATCTCGCCGTGGCTTCTGTGGGAGCCGAAGGTGAAGTCGTTGATGTCGAGGCAGTACGCCTGACCGACGGCGGACGCCTCCTGGCCGATGGACAGGTGGGCGGGGCCGGGGTTGTGATACTTGACTCCGTTGTACTCGCTCTTGACCTTGATCTCGTTGAGCATGGTCTCGAACTCGCGGATCGTCCTCATGTCGTGGTAGATGCGGAGGAAATCCTCTTTCGAGTAGTTTGCCTTCTCATCCTTGATGGTCTTGTTGTAGGTGCAGAGGGGGATGGGCGTGAATTCGGCGTAACCGGGCTGGAACACCTTACCGGGATCTACGTATTGACTCTTAGGCATCTTAATATATCTCCTTTTCTGTTATTCTTCAGTTGATCTGGAACATGGCTTCGCGGATGGCTTCGCATACGCTGGGGTGCGGGAACACGAGACGGCGGACGTCGCTGACTCTCATCTCGCGGGCCACCATCATGGCGGCGCCGTAGATGATCTCGGAGGCGTAGGAGCCGATCATGTGAACGCCCAGGACGTTCTTGTGCTCCTTGCCCACGACGATCTTTACGATGCCGTCGCCTCCTTCGTTCTCGGCGACGTATCTGCCGCTGTAACGGAGTGAGAGCGTGTGCTCTTCCGCATCGATCCCGGTGGCCTTGGCGCTGTCCAGCGTCTCGCCGACGGACCCGACCTCGGGGTTGGTGTAGATGACGGAGGGGATGGATCTGTAGTCGACTCTGTCGGCGATACCGAGCATATCGCTCACCGCCACCTCGCCTTCGCGGTACGCGGTGTGCGCCAGCATGATCTTTCCGTTGACGTCGCCTGCCGCCCAAATACCGGGAACGCTGGTCCTGCCGCGCTCATCGGTCTTGATCGCGGCGCGCTCGGTGAGAACGCCGACGGTCTCAAGGCCGATGCCGGCGGATCTCGGCCGCCGTCCGGTGGAGACCAGGATCAGGTCGCAGGGGACAGATTCCGTCTTGCCGTCTTTTTCGTACTTCACGGCGCCGTTTTTCCTGTCGCCGGTGACTTCCGTCACCTTTGCGCCGAGGATGAACTTCACGCCGCGCTTCGCGTAGTTGTTCTGCAGGATCTTCGAGATCTCCGCGTCCGTGGGGCCGGCGATCTTGTCCAGCATTTCGATGACGGTGACATCCACTCCGACGGAGTTGAAGTAGGACGCCATTTCAAGGCCGATGACTCCGCCGCCGATGACGACGACGCGGGTCGGGAGCTCCTTCAGATCGAGCACTTCCCTGTTGGTGACGGCGAATCCGGTGCCCACCGACTCCCTGAGCCCCGGGATCGGGGGGACGACGGCCTCGGAACCGGTGCAGATAAGCAGCTTCGAACCGGAGTAAACGTCGTCGCCGCATTTGACGGTGAATCCGTCCGCGCTCTTGCCGGTGATGACGCCGGTGCCCCGGGCGACGGTGACTCCCGCGCCCTTCATCTTGGCGGCGACGCCGGAGACCAGGGTCTTTACGACCTTGTTCTTGCGCTCCACGACCTTCGCGTGGTCGATCTTCGCGCCGGTAGTGGTGACGCCGTACTTTTCGCCGTGGTTTGCGTAGTCGAGGATCTTGGCGGAGTAAAGGAGGGTCTTCGTGGGGATGCATCCCTCGTTGAGGCACACGCCGCCGAGCTCTCTTTCCTCGATGACCAGTGTTTTGAGTCCGCCGTGAGCGGCGCGCTCCGCGGCGTTATATCCGCCGGGGCCTCCGCCGAGGACTATAAGATCGAATTTGTTTTCCATTCTGCCCGGCCTCACTTTGCAAGAAGCAGATCGAAGGACTCAAGTGCCGTGCAGAGTTCCTTCAGGAACCGTGCGGCGGGAGCGCCGTCGACCGCTCTGTGGTCGAAGGTCAGGGACAGACCCATGGCGGGATAGACCGTGCCGTCCGCGCGGAGTCTGTTCACGGTGCAGCAGACGCCGAGGATCGCCGTCTGCGGCGGGTTGATGACCGGCGTGAAGGACTCGACGCCGAGGGAACCGAGGTTCGACACGGTGAAGGAGCCGCCGCTCATCTCGTCGGGCGAGAGGTTGCCCTCTTTCGCGCCGGCGGCCAGTCTCTTGGCGTTGGCGGACAGCTCGGAGAGAGTCATCTTCTCGGCTCCGAAGATAACGGGAACGAGAAGCCCTCTCTCGGTATCCACCGCCATGCCCACGTTGGCGTGAGCGAACCTGCGGAACTTGCCGTCCACCAGATTTGCGTTGATATCCGGGAACTGCGGCAGGATCTTCGCGACAGCAAAGAGGACCATATCGTTGATAGTGACTTTGGAGAGTCCCATCGCCTCGCCCTTCTCTTTCAGGGTCTTTCTGTAGGCGAGAAGCGCGGTGGCGTCGAAGGAGGCGTTCAGCGTGAGCTGAGCCATTTCGGAAAGCGACGCGGTCATGGACTTCGCTATGACGCGGCGGACGTTGCTCATGGGTTCCTCGACGTAAGCTCTCAGGTCGTCCGCGGCGGGTGCCGGCGCGGCGGCCGCGGCGGGCGCCTTTTCTTCCGCGGGAGCGGCGGGCGCGATCTTTCCGCTGAGGAAATCAAGAACGCCGTCGGTGGTGCCGATCTTGCCCTCGTCAAGGGCACGGTTGATATCGCGTTCGATGATCCTTCCGTGAGGTCCGGTGGGCTGAACGGCGGTCATGTCGACTCCGGTCTTCAGAGCGAGATTCTTCGCTCTGGGGGAGATCCTGATCCGGTCGCCCGACTCGCTCTTCGTCACCTCGGGAGCGATCTGCTGGGCGGCGGTCTTCTCTTCCTTCTGCTCGGCGGCCGTCTCCGCGGCGGGAGCTTCCTCTTTCTTCGCGCCTCCGAGAAGAGACGAGATATCCTCTCCCTCTTCGCCTATGATGCAGACGGGAGCGAGGCACTCCACCACTTCGCCTTCCTCGGCGAGGCAGGCGAGGACCGTTCCTGAGAACTGCGAGGGCTCGTCAAAAGCGGATTTGTCCGTCTCGTAGGAGAACAGGATCTCGCCTTCGCTTACCTTATCACCTTTTTTCTTTTTCCATTCGGTGATGATACAGCTCTCGACGCTTTGCCCCTGGCGGGGCATTATAACTGTACTTGCCATATATGTGTTCCTTTCATAAAGTTTTTTCGGTTTTATTCGGCGTCGCCGGCTTCGATGATCCGCACGCCGAGGTTCTGCGCCGCGGAGCGGGTCGCCAGCGGGACGGGACCGTCCGTGACTATGGCGTCAACGTCACTCATGTCGCAGAACGTGTACGGCAGCGACTTGTCGAACTTGGCGGAATCGATGAGGACGATGACGGATCTCGCCTTTTCCACCACGATCCTTTTCAGCTCGCATTCGTTGTAGCTGCCAACGGTGAACCCGTTTTCAAGGGAGAAACCGGCGGGCGAGAGTATCGCCGTGTCGATGTTCACCCCGCTGAGGAACCGTGTGGCCTGAAGGCCCGTCACGGTCTGGTTGTCCTTTTCGAGACGGCCGCCGACGATATTCACAACGGATACCGGCGAACGGGAAAGATCCAGCGCAAGCTTGGGGTCCGTCGTGGTAAACGAGAACCGCTCGTTCGGGATGTACGGAGGGATCTGCCGCGTGGTGGAGCCGGAGTCGAGAAAGATGGACCTGCCCGGTTCGAGGAACTCCACCGCCAGCCGGGCGATGGCCTGCTTCTGCGGCACGTTCTCCGACTCGCGCTTGGAGATGGAGTCCACGTCCGTGCGGGAGATGAACTTCACGGAGCGGGCTCCACCGTGCACGCGGATGACCTCGCCCTCGCGCTCGAAAAACTCGATGTCGCGGCGGATGGTCATTTCGGACACGTCGGGGAACTCAAGAGTGAGCTCCCTGAGGGATACAAAGGGCTTTGACTCAAGTATTTTCCTGATTTCTTCACGTCTTTGCGATTTCAAAGGTCACTCTCCTCTCCTGTGTTATTTCCTGAATTTATTTTACATTATTAATGTTAATATGTCAACTATTTTCTGTTATAAAATGTGAGAAAATTACATTTTTTATTTTTTTCAAAACAGGGGTTGACAAACACTGCTGACGGTGGTATCATATAGGTGTTATATGTGAGGTATAACACCTAATGCGCATAGGTGCGCCCCGCATAAAATCAAACGGAGGGAGAAGCAGATGTTTCAGATAGACTCCATGTCCCGGACGCCGATCTACGAGCAATTGATCGATCAGCTCGAAAAAATGATCGCGTCGGGGGCGCTCAGCGAAGGGGATCAGATCCCCTCGGTACGCGCCACCTCCACGGAGCTCGGGATCAATCCCGTGACGATCCTCAAATCGTACACGGAGCTTGACGGCCGCGGCCTCATCCGCGCCGTTCCCGGGAGAGGATACTTCGTCTGTGAGGGGGCGAAGGAGATACTGACTGAGAATAAAATGAAGGATCTCGGCGAGCTTTCGCGGATCATCGGCGGGATGGCGTCGCTGGGCGTCCCGAGGGAAGCGATCGAAGAAATACTCGACGAGGCGTACCGGGATCCCATGCAAGGAAAGGAAAGTGATGATAAATGATCAAAACGGAGGGTCTCACCAAGAAATTCGGCGAATTCACCGCGCTTGACAGTATTACCTGCACCATCGGGGACGGGTCGATCTACGGGATGATCGGCTCAAACGGAGCGGGAAAATCAACGTTCCTCAGAACCATATCAGGAGTCTACCGCGCCGACGCAGGCTCAGTCACGGCGGACGGAGACAGCGTGTGGAACAATCCGTCCGTCAAAGGACGTATGGCTTTCGTGCCGGACGATATATACTTCTTCGCAGGAGCAGACATGGAACGGATGGCGAATGCCTACGCCTCGATCTACAAGACTTTCGACCGCGCCCGTTTCCGCGACATTTCGGGAACGCTCGGGCTCGATACGAAAAAGGCGCTCTCCACCTTTTCAAAAGGGATGAGGCGGCAGGCGGCGACCATTCTGGCTCTGTCCGCCAGGCCGGAGTACATCTTTTTCGACGAGACTTTCGACGGGCTCGACCCCGTCATGCGCAACCTCGTCAAAAAGCTCATTTACGAGGACGTGATGGACCGCGGGACCACGGCGGTCATCACCTCTCACTCTCTCCGGGAGCTTGAGGACACCTGCGACCAGCTTGCCCTGCTCCATCGAGGAGGGCTGGTGCTGGAGAGCGACATCCAGGAGCTGAAAACAGCGAAATTCAAGATACAGATCGCATTCGACCACGACTATAGCCCCGAGATATTCGAGGGGGTCGAGGTAAGCCGTCTCGACCGGCGGGGATCGGTGACCAACATGATCGTCAGCGGCGACCGTGAGGAAACGGTGGAGAAGCTGAAAGCCCTCCACCCGATCCTGCTCGAGGTGCTTCCGCTGTCGCTGGAGGAGATCTTTACCTACGAGATGGAGGCGCTGGGATACGCCTACGATATAAAGGAGGTAAGCTGACATGGCTCAAGGAAAAATATGGAATCCGAAACTGTTCTTTGAGGGGCTGAAGCAGCTGAGGCTGATCGGCTTCCTCTCCCTGATCGTGATGTCGGTGGAGGCCGTGCTGGTACCCGTAAGCCGCGCGATGAACAATGCAAAATACAGCGTCGGGGTGGAGGTCATGGACGGATTTCACGCCCATCCGTTCCTCCTGCTCACGTTCACGATCATCGCGCCCCTGATGACGCTGTCACTGTTCTCGTTCCTGAACAAGAGGAACGCCTCGGACTTCTATCATTCCCTTCCCTACACCCGCGCGTGCCTGTTTCTCAGCTACGCTTCCGCGGTGCTCCTGTGGATCGTCGCCGTGGCGGCGATATCAAGCGCGCTGTCGATCCTCACGTTCCTTATCTTTCAGAGCAGACTCGCTCTGATCGTCCCGTCACTGATGAAGCTCACCCTCGGATGCTCCGTGGCGTCGATGCTGGTCGCCTCGTCGGTGATGCTCGCCATGACAGTCACAGGGACGACGTTCACTAATATCATCGTGTCCGGTCTGATAATCTTCCTGCCCCGTTTTGCGATCCTCATGTTGACCGGAGTCCTCGGGGACGTTCTTCCCATACTGGACATGAGTTCTCTGACGTTCCCGCTTGACTCCTCGCTCAATCTGGTGGCGGGGACGGTCATCGGAGTGTTCGTCAGCCGGGCGGGGATGACGGGAACGATGAACATCCTGTTGACCGGATCTTCCCAGATCTATTCCGCCGTGCTGGCGGCGATATACCTTACCCTGGCGTGCGTTCTCTTCTGCAGGAGAAAAAGCGAGTCGGCGGAAAGGTCCGCGCCGAACAGGACGCTTCAGGCGCTGTTCCGCATCACTCTGACCATGGTGATCTGCATACCCGTCTGCGCCGCCATTTTCAGCGAATCCGTCGGAGGAGGACCCGGCAACAACGCGTTCGTCTACGTGGTGTACTATATCGTCGCCGCGGGCGTGTATTTCACATACGAGCTCATCACGTCAAAGCAGATCTCCCGCGCCGTGAAAAGTCTGCCCGGTCTTCTGATCGTGGCGGCAGTAAACCTGTGTCTGATATTCGGTATGAGAGGCATCTACAAAGCCGAGCTCGGATTCACCCCATCCGCGGACGAGATAAAGAGCGTGAGCCTTGCGGGCGTTGACGTCACAAGCAGATACGACATCAATATGTACGATTACGCGATCCTGAAAAACAGTTCGATGGAATATGACGATCCGGAAATGAGGGAAATAGTGTCCCGCGCTCTCGCAGAGTCGTGCCGTCAGCTCAGAGAGGGCGGCGTGGACGGTTTCGTCGTGAAAAACCTATCGGGCTCCACGCAGGGGTTCCGGATCCGTACCTCGTCAGGCGTCAGGAGCCGCATCCTCCCGCTCCCCGAAGACGATTACATGACGATCCAAAGCAAGTTTACCGGGAGCAAAAGCTTTTCCGAGGCGTTGACCGACCTGCCGGATCCCCTGAAAAACACCCTCGACTGGGGCGAGATGAAGCTCACGAAAGATGAGTCGGATCTGCTGTTCGGGATGCTGAAAAAGGAGATCGCTCAGGCGGATCCGGAGGAATGGATGAATGCGGTCGGCGGTTCCGTTCCTACGCTGTCATGGGTCCGTTACGTAACGAGTGTCGGCAAGGAATCACCTACCCTTACAGTGCCTCTTTGCCCGGAATTCGCTCCCGAGACCTGCCGGAAATATCTGGCGATAACGGCGGAAAAGTCGAATATCAAGCCGGACGAGCTGACGGATCTGCTCAGGAAGTCGGAAGAAGAAGGGCAGCAGACCCTGTCCGGATCGGTATTCCTGGAGAGCTTCACCGTTTACGTCTGCGGCAAGGACGGAAAGCTGACGTCGTATTACTGGTATCCCGACGGTCTCGTCACCTCGGACGAGATCGGGGAGATCCTGAGCGGCGCCCTTGAGATAAGAGCCCCCGCCGCGGGAGAATCCTTCATCACGGCAAGCTTCAACTGCTTTAACGCCGGAAATCAGCGTGAGTACAAAACGATCGCGGGGACTCTCCGGGACGACGCGGCGGAAAAGATCGCCGACCTGCTCCGGGAAAGCGGAGAATGACCGGCTTTAAGCCACAATGAAGATCCCCCTCCGGCGTCCTGCCGAAGGGGGATATTTTAGTTGTTTGTTTCACCCGCCGTCTGACGGGCAAATCGATCGAGACCTTATCTCGATTGCAGCTGTTCCACGACCCTGTACGCCACGGTGGCGATCATGGCGCGCGTCATCTGCCCGTTTGGATCGAATTTGTCGTATGACATCCCCGTCATCACGCTCGTTCCATAAAGGTAATTCACCGCGTCGACAGCCCATGACGGGATGCTGTCCGCGTCAGAGAAACGCTTCACGGCGTCCGTCGAAATTACCTCCGTTTCGAGTCCGGCGTATTTGAGATATCGGTACAGGATAGTCGCCGCCTCGGCGCGGGTGATGGGGCGGTCTCCCCGGAACGATCCGTCGGGATATCCCTTGACCACTCCCGTGAGACGTGCCCAGTCCGCCGATCCGCTGTACCATTTGCCCTCAACGTCCGTGAACGGCTCATACCCCTCCGGCTTACTCGCATCCACAGACACTTTCCCGAACATGGTGTCGATACGGTAGAGTATCTCCGTCATCATGGCGCGGGTGGTGGCTTGATTTGGCGCGAATATGTTTTTAGAGACTCCTTTGATGATACCGATTTTCGAGAGGACCGCCACGGCTCTGCTGTAATATCGATCCTCTTTAACGTCGTCGAAAACGAACCCCTCTCCGGGATCATCCGAACCGCCCGCGAGATAAATGAGATGGTGATAATTCGGTTCCGCCGCTTCGATCGGGTACTCGGACTCTGCAAGAAGCTTGTCGATCTCCTCGAAAATATCCCGCCCTTCCTTGGGGTTGAGTTTGATCTTGACGATAGGGTGCTGCCCCGACATAAGGAGTTCGGCGCACTCCACGTCAAGATAAGGGAACGCCTCCGGGGTAAGCTCCGGATGGTACTTCTCATACGCGACCAGAATAATATCGTCGTCATATAGCGGCTGGCCCAGATATTCGGAGATGTACCAGTGGTCGACCTCAGCTTGTTTGCCGATACTCCAATCGTGAATGCGGGCCATTGCCTCCGCGTCGATGACCCCGTCGGTCTTCCACTCGATCCCGTGAGAGTCAAGATATATCGCGCAAGTCACGTATTGCGGAACGTATTGGATCGATTCGTAGTATTCTCCCCAGTACTCTCGGAGGATCCAGTCGATCTCGGCTTGCGCCAGTTCAAAACGCGCAAGCTGCTCCTCCGATTGTCCGTCATAGGTGATACCTGCGTAGCCCTTCAATAGTTCGTCCAAACCGGCGGCGCCGACCGACAGGCAAGCAACCGCGAGCATTACTGCGGCAAGTGCCACACAAAGCAACTTTTTCATGGTTTTTCCTCCCTGTGATTTATGGCAGTATACACCACTCCATTTTTATTATAAACTATACCCCCCCGTCAGTGTTGAC